>DATJYD010000231.1:0-9783 GCA_035499755.1 Fimbriimonadaceae bacterium | reverse complement strand
GTACAGCGATGCGACCGTTCAGGACAAGGCAACCGAAAGCCAATCGCGGCTGCAGATTCAAGGCAGCGGAGATTTGCTGTTCATGAGCGCCCGTTACCAGTACATCTCGGCGACCGCCGGCGAACCGGCGGCGACCCTGATCAGCCTGGGCCGCGAAGACCCCCATGGCGGCCTGCTGGGACCACTCCACGCAACCCAGCTCGAATTCGGAGACCTCAACCTGCCGCAGATCTCCTTGTTCGCGCGGCCGCGCAACGGGCTCGGCGCCATGATCTCTAATTACCCGCTGATGGGCCAGCCGACTCCGGGCAATCAGCTCGAGGGAAACGCGCCGGCCCACTCCACCGTCGAGCTCTACCGGGGAAGCGAGCTTCTCAGCACCGTCCGCGCCGACGACCAGGGCCACTATCTATTCGGTTCCATTGCCCTCGAGAGCGGGCCAAACGATCTGAGGGTCGTCGTGATTACTCCCGATGGAGACGTCGAGGAGGAACAGCGAACGCTCTACGGCGACGCGAGCGGCCCAACCGTTGGAACGAGCCAATACCGGCTGACGGCGACGCGGGTGGGCGCGTCGGTCCTCCCGCATGCCCTCGTTAGCTTGAACCAGGAGGCGAATCGCCTCGAGTACATCGGCGAGTACCGCTACGGGATCTCAAACGCCTCATGGCTCTCGGCCACCGCGGCGGATGCGGACGGGCAGGGGTTCTCCGGCATCGGACTTCATACGTGGAGCGGCGACAATCTCTTCCATTTCGATTCCATGCTCTCCCAGAACGGAGGGGAGGCCCTGTCCGCCGGCATCGCACGGCGGATTGGGGCCACGACGGTGTCACTCGATCAGACGATTGCCTCTTCCGCCTATGGCGCGAGCTTTGCTCCGGAGATTGGGAGCGATGCCACCCACGTCACTGAGTTTCGCCTGGATGGCTCCGCCCCGAATCACGGCCGGCCGCTCGGTTACGGTCTCAGCATCGACCGGCTGGACGGCAGCAACCCCTCGACCCTGGTCAGAGCGCGGCTTAACGGAGGTGACCCTCACCTATTCATCGCGAACACCGTCGCTCTATGGTTCAGCCACGCCCCCCTCGACATGACCGGTCTGCTCCAGTTGCGGAGGCAAACCGGCACATCGACGGCTCGGCTCGACCTCGGCTATGGCCTCGGCTCGGAGCGAACCTTCCAGACCATGCAACTGACCATGGATCGGGGTCTCGGCTACGACTATCGAATCCGGTATGGCCTGGACTACGATGTGACGAGGCCAGGCGGCCTCGAAACCGTGGGCGCTCTCTACCGGATGCTGGGGCCTCTGGAGTTCGGGCTCAACCTTGCGCTGGACTCGCGAGGCGCATTGAAGGCGAATCTCCTGCTTTCGGTCGGCATGGAGGGCGAGCAGGCCGCGCATGCCGTCGCGTTCTCGCGGCCGGGCGCCTCCGACACGGGAAGTGTGGTCGTGCGCGCCTATCTCGACAAGAATCTCGACGGAAAGTACGATACGGGAGATGTGCTCCTGCCGAACGTAGGCTTCAAGATCTCAGGCCGGCCTACTACAGCGAGAACAGCCGCAGACGGCACGTGCATTCTCAATCGCCTGATCTCCGACGAGGAGGTCTCGGTCGCCCTCGACGACGACAGCTTCGATGACCCCTGCTGGGCACCCGCCACGCGCGGAGTTCGCGTCACGCCGCGAACCGGACATACGGTCCATTTGGATTTCGGCGTCATCGAATCCGCCGAAATCGACGGCACCGCGAAAGGAGCCGAGAAGCAGCCGCAAGGGCTGACGGCTGAGCTCGTCAGCGAGGCAGGGAAGGTCGTGCAGACGAGCGTCGTCGACGAAGACGACGACTCGTACGTTTTCAGCCGCGTCCGGCCAGGGAAGTACACGGTCAAGCTCGTCGATAATCGAGGGCTGGTTTACGGCGAGCGCGCCCTGGTTGCGTCACCGGGAGCTTACATTCGAGATTTCGATATCACCGCCAAGACGCCCGACCAAGCGCGTGGGTGACCATGGGGGAAATGGGGGAATGGGCGACTTGTCTGGGTCGGATCTATGAGGATCTAAGAGGCCGATAAGGTGCAGCACGAGCACGGGGACTATAGAGTGATGCAGCTTCCGGCCTGCCGGTGGTTGGCAGCCCGGAATCCGTGCACGAGGCGGATGCGACCTTGGGAGGGCCTTGTGCGATCCGTTTGAAGCCAAGGAGCGTCCACAGATATCGCACCGCGAACGTCGGAGATGCCGAGGGTCTTTCGTAACCCCTTCTTTCCCACCGTGTCCGAAAATGGCGAGATTAGGTTCGCCGCGCTCGTCAATACTGATGGCATGACGCTTGATCCCGAAGCCTGTTACCGGGCGCTTACCGCGAAGGATTCCCGCTTTGACGGGCATTTCTTCGTCGGGGTTCGGACGACCGGCATCTATTGCCGTTGCGTCTGCACGGCGAGGACCCCGAAGAGGCAGAGCTGCGAGTTCTTCGAAAACGCGGCCGCGGCTGAGCGCGCCGGTTTCCGCCCATGCCTGATATGCAGGCCGGAATGCGCTCCCGGCCGGTCCCCGGTCGAGGCGATCGGACGACTGGCCTCCGTCGCCGTCCGCCGCATCGAGGACGGCGCTCTTCTCGATTCGACTTTGTCCGAGTTCGCCGCAGATCTCGGAGTCTCCGGCCGTCATCTGCGCCGGGCGGTTATGGCCCAGTATGGCGTAACGCCCCATGAGCTGATGCAGACCCATCGGCTGCTGACCGCGAAGAGACTTCTGTCCGATACGGACCTGCCGATCGGCGAGGTCGCGATGGCCAGCGGGTTTTCCAGCCTTCGCCGCTTCAACGCGGTCTTTCATGAGCGGTACCGCCTGAATCCCTCCGCCATCCGGCGCGCGCGCAAGCGAGCCCGGGAGGATCCGCTCACTTTCGAGATCGGTTACCGCGCGCCCTACGACTGGGATTCGATGCTCGGATTTCTCTCCGCGCGCGCGGTGCCTGGCGCCGAAGCCGTCGAAGACGGCTGCTATCTTCGGACGGCCTCCCTCGGCCGGCGCCAGGGGTGGATCGCGGTCACCCGCTCCCCGGTCAAGCATGCGTTGAGGGTTCAGGTTTCCTCGGGGCTCGCCGCAGCCTTACCCCAGGTGCTCCGGCGCGTTCGCCGGCTGTTCGACACGTCGTCGGACCCGTGCGCGATCGCAGAAGCACTCGGCGACTTGGCCCAGTTTCGGCCGGGATTGCGGGTACCGGGCGCGTTCGACGGCTTCGAGGCCGCGACTCGGGCGATTCTGGGTCAGCAGATATCCGTTCCGGGTGCGCGGACTCTTGCCGGACGGCTCGCCGCGCGCTTCGGTCCTGAAGTGGAGACGTCGCATGCCGGCCTTGTGCGCGGTTTTCCCTCGGCCGAATCGATCGCGAGTGCTTCCGTCGACGAGATCGCCGGCCTCGGGATCGTCCGCAAGCGAGCAAAGGCGTTGATCGAAATCGCGGGGCTCGTCGCCGCCGGTGAGATAAGACTCGCCCCAGGATCGGACGTTGCCGAGACGATCGACCGGCTCTGCCGGATCGAAGGGGTCGGGCCGTGGACCGCCCAGTACATCGCAATGCGGGCTTTGTCGTATCCCGACGCATTTCCCCACTCGGACCTCGGAATCCTCAAAGCCCTCGGCGCCCGCGACCCGAAGCAAGTCCTCGCCCTCGCCGAACGATGGCGTCCGTGGCGCGCCTACGCCGCCCTGCACCTATGGAGCACCTTGACTCCCTAACGCCAGAACCCACAGCTCGCAATCCAAAGATGGTCTACTTCGAACTCATCCCCAGCCCAATCGGGCAATTGCTCGTCACTGCCAACGGCGAGAGCCTCACCGGCCTATACCTGGAGAACCACAAGGGCGGCCCGGCCGTGCAGCCGGCCTGGCGCCGAGATCCGGCGAAGTTTGCCGCTGCCAAGGAGCAGCTTGCCCGTTACTTCGCCGGCGATCTCGAGTCGTTCGATCTCCCGATCTCCCTCGAAGGCACGCCATTCCAGATGTCGGTGTGGAAGCTCCTCCAGGAGATCCCGTACGGCCAAACCACGACTTACGGAGAGATAGCCCGGCAGCTTGGCGATCCCAATGCTTCCCGGGCCGTCGGAACCGCTGTCGGCCGAAACCCGATCTCCATCATCGTGCCCTGTCACCGGGTCCTCGGCGCGGGCGGGACCATCACGGGTTACGCGGGCGGCGTCGAACGAAAACGGGCGCTACTGGATCTGGAGTCGCGTCAGCCCGCTTTATCGAGCTTGAAAATGTGCCACACCGGCTTCGCGGATTGACGCTGGCGGTCGACGATCTCCGCCTCGAGCCGATCCATCGAGCGGAGCGCATTCTCGCGCTGGGACAAGCCCAGTCCATCCAAGTCCACGAGCAGATTCCGCCATGCCGTCTGCCGGACGAACTGCCGGCGCGCCGTCCATGCGGCGACCGTCTGCGACTGCTTCATCATTGGCGTCTTCAGCTCGGCGAGGTTGACTCCGTTTCCAAGCTGATCGGCGGTGAACTGGCCGTCGTTCTCACCGTCGATCGTAAGTGTATAGCTGCCGGCGGCGAGGTTTGTCACCTTGAGCGGCTCCTGGTCCGCGTCTTCGAAGACGGTCGACGACTTGAGGACGAGATCGACGGCGGAGTTGTCCCGGTCGAAGTAGACCGGCAGCGAGCCATCCAGTTCCCGCCAGCTTACAGCGCCGTTCGCGGCTTTGAGGTCGCGGACGGTCGCATTGTCGGTCGTCACGCTCGGCGCGCCCGCATCGATCTGCACCGCGCTGACCAGCGAAGGCGCATTCCAAGCCCTCAGCAAGGCATCGCCCATGACCATGTGGGCGGCCGGGCTCGGGTGGACCCGATCGGGAATCAGTTTGCGGGCGCCCTCCGGATCGGTCGCTTTCGCCTTGTTCAGGAGGTCGACGACGGGGGCGTTGAAGTCCGCGACGGTCGCCCCGACCTTCGTGGCGAGGCCGCCGAGAAAGTCGCCGAAGCGCTGGAGCACCGTGTTGTAGCCGGTGGTCGCGAGGGTGATGTCGTCGTAAGGCGAAGGCTTGATGATCGTAACCCTCGGATCGCCGTGGGTCTTCAGCTCATCCAGGATGTGTTCGTACCCGCTTTCGAAGACCCTCGCCGCATTGTCGTCCCAGGGGCGGTAGAGGCCGTCGTTCATCCCGAGCATGATCGTGACGACGGTGGGGCGCCAAGGAAAGACGTCGCGGCTGAGGCGCTTCTCGATGTCTCCTCCTCCACCCCCGGTGACCCGGTCGCCCGACCACCCATAGTTCACGAAGCTCACCCGCAGATTCGGGAAGCGGGTGAGGACATAGTTCTCGACGTACTGCGGATAGAACTGGTTGTCCGTAATGCTGTCGCCGTAGAAGAGCACCCGGTCGCCGTCGTGGAGCGCGAATCCGCCCGAGCTCTGGGCAAGCGCGAGAGGGAGAAGGAAAGGAACCATCCCTTCTATCTTAACCCCGCTCGCCCAAGCCTTGCGAATCACGCGGACGGGCGGCAGTGCTGCCGCAGGCAGCCGCGAGGGCTGCCTGCCGGAGTTTGATCGGGCGCTCTCAGGAGGTGGATGTTGAGATGCCCTCCGATCCGGGAGGACGTAGCGCGGCGGATGCCGCCGGTAATACTGAGCAGATGCGCAGCATTGAACTTGATCCGGGGTTCGACATAGAGGAGACTCAGCGTCAACTCGCGGCCGAGTGGCCCCGGGGAGCGATGTTCCGCGATCTGGCTAGGGCCCTGCCCGACCTCTTCGAGCGCGTCGCAGAATGCAGGCTCCCGACTCCGTCTTTCGTTACGTTGGCTCGCAATGACTGTTTTGAGTTGTTTGGGCATCCGATTTTGGGGCTCGTGCATACCCGGTCGCCAATTGTGAGCGTCAACAGCGCGTCTCGGACCTACTCTTGGTGGCTCGAGCAAGAGGGACTGATCGCAGGCGGCACCTGGAACATAATGGCGGCACTGGCAACATCGGTCATATTGAGATGGAGGTTTGACGCCGTACTGCCCTTGCTGATTTACTTCGCGTGGATCGCTCCGCTCCGCGACGCGGCCCGGCCCATCGATCTGACAAGGTGCGATCGCTTGACGGTGGACGAAGTGGGCAGAGTCGATCTAGTTCGGTTGCTAGGCGCGGAGCCCACCATGCCCCTTGCGGGCGCAGGTCGCTTCGTCGGAGAATGGATCAGCCGCTCCAGACAGCCGACGGACGCATATCTCTCGACCGACTACGAGAGAGATCTCCTTGGCCAAGCGATTGACTCCATTGAGCGACTATCCGCCGAGTTGGTCGCACCTTCGGGGGGCCGGATCGATCATTCCTCCGGCGCCGACTCACCACCGGGACCCCGAACATGAACCGTGGCCTCAAGACGATCTCAGACTTCTATCTCCAGACCTGAGCGATCACATTGCGTTCGGCCTGGACCACGAGGAGCAGTTCACCTATGACGCAATCCTGGATTATCTGACGGTGGCCTCTTATGACGGCGACAAGGGCCAGCTGGATGTACGACTCGCGAGCAACCACAACGGCGCGGCGGTGGCAGACGGCCTGGCGATGCGGAGTAAATCTCCGCGGTTCCTTAGATGCGCTACTTTTCCCAGAGCACCTCGAACGAGAAGGAACTAGGGTGGTCCTTGCCCATCAGGATCGTATTCCTCTGCACGATCATCTTGGTCGCGTCTTTGATCGGCTCGCCGGTGCCCAGGTTCCGCGCATAGCCGGGGAACATGGAACTGGTGACGATCAGGCCGATCCGGTGGCCCTTCTTGAACTCGTGGGCGAAGTCCCAGGGTGTGATCTCCGCCGTGTATTCCTGGCCGGGAGTTAGCGGTCGCTCCGCATCCATGCCCTCGATGTACGAAGCCTTGATCTTCCCGGGCTGGCCAACGATCCGCATCACGCCCTTCGGATCGACGTCGACCACATCGACGAAGAAATCCGTGTCCTTGGCCGAGGTCTTGAAATAGAGCTTTACGTTAAACGGCGAGGAGATCGCGGTGTTCTTCTCCAGCACCGGCGTCTCTAAGATCAGGCCGCCCTTGATGTTCTCCGGGCCGACCTTCGTGGTGCCTTCTCCCCCGCCGGCGTTGCCGATCCCGGCGGGGACCTTGTCTTTGGCAGGATCGTAGGTGTATTCGCGGCTTTCGTCGTCGCCGACCTGATCGCGCAGGCCATCCTTGGCGAAGTACATCGTGCGGGCTGTCATCGACGGGTCGGGCCAATCGGCGTAATCGACCCATTTATTGGCGCCGGTCACGAAGAGCCGGACGTGCGGCTGTTTGTCCTCGCCCACGCTCTTGCCCTTCAGCCAGGTGTCGAACCAGCGGAGAAAGACACTGTCGAGGTCGATGATCGCATCGGGACCGTACTCGACGTCGCCGAAGCTGTGGTTGGTGTCGAACGCATGCACCCACGGGCCGAATATGATCCACTGATTGTCTCGTCCGAGCTTGCGCATGGTGGTCCAGTTGATATGGGTGCCGATCTCGTCGCCGTCCCAGATCCCGGAAATATCGAGGGCGGGAATGTGGACATCGTCGAGATGGTAGGTGAAGTCCATGCCCTTCCAGTCTCCGAGGGTCGGCCTCGAGAGCCACTTGTCGAAGAACTCGAGGTGCTCGCCGAGAACCGCGTCGTCGAGCTTGCTGAGGGGCAGGGTATCGAGCTTGTTCGGATGGGGCAGGGCGGAGCGGAGGCCGGAGAAGTCGGTGCGCCGGCCGGCCACGATCTGGGCCCACCAGAGGTCGCCGTACAGAAAGAAGATGCCGTGATCGTAGGGGATGTTGCGCATCCCGTCGGGCGGCGAGACCTGGGGCACGATGCACTTGAGAGCGGGCGGATCAAGGACGGCGGCTGCCCACTGCACATAGCCGGAGTAGCTGCCGCCGATCATCCCGACGTTCCCGTCGCACCAGGGCTGGGCGGCGACCCATTGGATCGTGTCGTAGCCGTCGGGCCCCTCGTTCACGAAGGGATCCCAATCGCCGTAGCTGTCTTCGCGCCCTCGACAATCCTGGGTCACATAGGCGTAGCCGCGGGTCGCATAGAAGAAGCCGCCGGGATCCTCCGAGCCTCGGCCGTACGGGGTGCGAACGAGGATCGCGGGATGCTTTTCATTGTCGTCGGGGCGGATAACGTCGGCGATGAGTTCGATCCCGTCGCGCATCCGCACGTGGACGCCCTTCTCGATCTTCGTCTTGTAAGTGGCCTGACTTAGCTCTGGAAACTTCGTCATGGGATCAACGAAGGCGCCTTCCCAGCCGTCCAGAACGAAACGAAGATGCTGGCTCGGCACATCCTGGGTGGCGACATGGCCGGCCTCGTCGAGCAGGATCTCCGTGTCGATTCCGGCGATGGTCAGGGCGAACCGGCGGGCCACGATGCTCTTGCCGTTCACTTCGACGGTCTTGGGAGGCAGCGATGTGATCTTGATCGGCACGACGCTCCCGCCGTCGACGAGATACGAATTGACGGTGGTCGTCTTGGTCGCGGGATTGGACTGAATCGCCTTGTCCGCGATCAGGATGGATGTTGCGTCGAACTGGGGATGGAGGCTGCCAACGAGGGCCCCGGTCTTGTCCTGCCAGGGCGAGCCATAGGTCTTGCCCTTGGCGGTCATCTCGACGCGGCCCTTCGCATAGACCACCTTGGCGCTCGCGGGTCCTTCGGTGTCGGCGGTCGCGTCGACGAGCTTGCCGTCCTTGATGTGGCCGGTGGCGGTGCTCGTGATCTTGATCGATCCGAGGTCGAGCGTGCTCTTGGAGGAGAAGCTGCCATCGGGGTTGGAGGTGTAGACGTTCTCTCCGACCGGCGCGCCGTTGATCGTGATCTTCATGTGCAGAGGCTGCTGCGCGGCGGCGGCCAAGGGGAGGCAAAGCAAAAGCAAAGCCAGGTTGCGGAACCTCATGGGTGCATTATCGCAGGAGCGGGCTCGCCGACTCTGAGTCCTACGTCCCGGGTGGAGGATTGAGGAGTGGGTGACTCTTTGCTCCAGCTCTCGCTCGGCTCGCGCTTCGCTTCAGAGTGGCGCCAACCGGCGTGAGGGGCTCGAGATCTGCAACGTGCGGCTCGCGAGGGCCGTCCACTCATCAGCGATGCAGCTTGTCGGCTTGAAGGGAGTCCATTGGGGGCAGACGATTCCGGTTGCCGGGTCCGAGATTACGATCGGGCGCGAAGCAGGCAATACGATCGTATGCGACGGCGACTCCCGGGTCAGCCGGCGTCACGCGCGGATAACGCCTGGGGGGCTCAGCTATCAGGTCGAGGATCTCGGCAGCTCCAACGGAACTCTCGTCAACGGAGTTCGCATCGCAGGCCCGACCGCTCTGAATCCGGGTGACGAGATCACGATCGGCGGCCAGTCCTTCCGCTTCGAAAACGCCTCTCAACCCGCCGCTCCGTATGGCGCCCCGAGCCCCGCGCCTCCCCAACCTGGCGGCCGGAAGCGAGAGGTGAGCCGGGGCGAACAGGCTCGCGCCCAGCCGAACTGGACGCCGCCGCAAGGCCGCGACCTCCTCAGCGGATGCGTCCTGCCCGACTTCAATCTGCCCGACGCCTCAGGCTGTCTTAAGATGCTCTTCTATTTGTTGATCGCCTGCGTCGCGGTGTTGGTGATCGGCGGCTTGGTCATGCTCGCCGGCTTCGGGATCGGCGCGTTGGGAAGCCTGTTCGGCGCCAACCACGCCGGACCGGGCATTCACTCGCCGGCGGGAGGCGGGTCGACACCACCGCCCGCCAATCCAGGCGGGGCCGGAGCGCCTCC
>DATJYD010000230.1:0-4819 GCA_035499755.1 Fimbriimonadaceae bacterium | reverse complement strand
GTCATCCCGGCGGACAGGATCGGGTCGGCGAATCCGCAGGCGTCGCCGGCCAGGAACCAGTTCTCGCCGGCAAGCCGCTCCGCGAGATAGTTCCAGTCGCGGGTCGTTCGGAACTTGCCCTCCGGGGTTGCCTCCTCGATGAGCTTCGAAATGCGCGGCTCCGCGTGGATCGCCTCATCGTAAAGGTCCTCTGGACGGCGGCCGCTCTTCTTCAGGTATTCGGCCGGCATCACGAGTCCGATCGACGTGCGGGTCGAGGTGATCGGAATGAACCAAATCCAGCCCCAACCCATGCTCATGATCTGGGCCCGCGTGCCTCCATTCCCGATCGTTTCCGCCCACTTCGCGTCCTGCCAGTAGTCCCAAACCGCGATGTTCCGGAGGTTCGACGGGATGTCGACCTCGACATCCATCGCTCGCTGCAGAATCCCGGAGCCGCCCGAGGCATCGACGTAGTAGCGGGCTTCTACCTCCGAAAAGTCCAGTTGAGAGGCGCCGTCCGGCCTGCCGGCGGTCACAGACACGCCAAGGACACGGTCGCCGTCCCGCCGAATCTCCACGACTTTCGCATTTTCGTAAACGCGACAGCCCAGCGACGCGGCATGATCGAGGAGAACCTTGTCGTAGATGCTTCGATCGACCTGGAACGCGGTTTGGGCGCGTTGGCCCCGATAGAGACCCGGCCGGGGCAGATCCTGGAAGTCCTCGAGAAGGAAGTTGACCTGCCAAAGCTCGTCGGTCCGGCCCCAGCGGTAGGTGCTGCCGATCTTGATCGGAAAGCCGGCCGCCTCCACCTTGTCCCAGACGCCCATCTCGTTGAGCACTTTGCAGACGGCGGGCAATTGGCTCTCGCCGATATGATCGCGCGGGAAGTTCTCGCGTTCGAGGATCACGACGTCGAGGTCGGGAGCGTAGCGGCGAAGGAGCGAGCCAACCGTGCTTCCGGCGGGTCCGCCTCCGATGATGAGGACATCGCAGTTCATATTGTAGGGCGCAAGGCAATATCGCGGGCCTCCATCGAAACCCGCAGTCGATTGCCCGCTATTATAGCGAATGCACCCCTCAGTCGCCGATCTGAAGCGGGACCAACTGCCGCTGGCCGTCGCGCTCGGTGGTAATCAGCCCCATCTCGCGGATCGAGGTGTAGACGTCGGCGAGAGTCTTCGCGTCCTTGGATCCGGATCCCTTCAGAGCGGCGACGACATCGGCCACCTTTGTGGAGCGGATGGCAACGATCTTCGCGCCGGCCGAACTCTTGAACCGATCCGGAAGGTTGTCGCCGAACCACAGGCTGTCGCCTTCGACCCGGACGGGAAGGCCGAGCACCCGGCGAGCGGAATCGCTGACCGGGTCGGAGGCGGCGAGGTAGACGCAAGCGCCCGGGAAGTCGAGGATCAGGTGGCCGCTGCCGAGTTGGTCGACCCCGATCGCCCCCTCCTCCGAGGTCTTCCACGGCCTGCTGTACGCCACCATCCACGGATACACCCGATCGCCAAGCTTCACGGAATCGAGCAGATATCGTTTCGCATCCGACCCGCCGTCGAAGGTTCTGAGCTTCGCTGAAGGAAGGACCTGGTATGCCGACAGGTCTACCCGGCTGGAGTCCAGAACGGTCGCCGACGCGCCGGTGTCGACGCATAGCCGGACGTGAGCAGAGCCAATCTGACCCGCGACGGTATAGAGCCCATCCGTATCCTTGCCCATGAGAAGAGGCGAGAACCCGGCGCCGGGCGAGCTAAGGGGTCCGCCGTAACGAGCCGAAACCGTGTCCGCGTCATAGTCGACATCGAGCTGAATCTGCTTCAAGAGGTTGAGCCCGAGGACGCCCTCGGTGTCGAGTCCGGCGATCGACGTCGCGATCTTCGCCGCCGGCGCTGGCTCCGCGAGGGCGAAGACCTGGGTCGGTCCCACATCGAGTCGAATCTCCGCCTGGCCCTGCCGGCGCTCGCCATCCGATACGGCCGAGTCGAAAACGTAGCTCTCGTTGGATCCGGAGTCCACGAGAAAGAGGTGGCTCTTGCCGTCCTTCGTGTGAACCTCGGCCGCGATGTAGGGACCGCTCATCTTGATCGTCAGCGGATAGAAACCGGTCTGTTGGCGGAGTGCCAAGACAAGGGCAAGCGAGGTCAGCATTCTTTCTCTCCCAAACCGAGACCCGTCCATGCGCGGGCGGTGGAATCCGAGGTCCTTCGCCTGGGAGGCTCGTTCCACTGGCCTCAGGCTTCAGGATGACGGGCTGAGCTGTGCAATGCCTAGCGGACGGCGGCTTTGGCGCCGATCTCCTGGACCATCTCCAGCACCATCTCTTCCAACGTCTCTATTGGACTAAACGAGTCGACGAGCCCTTTTAGTTTGGCGTCGGCATCCGATACCGACTCAAAGCACCTGCGGAGAGCGGGAAGGTCAACGCGGCGAGCCTGCTGCATCAGTCGTCCCTGGCGATAGGGCAGCTCCGACGCGATGTTTGGCTTTCCGGGCAGCAACGCCCGTACCGACTCCGGCGGGTCGTCCGGACTGCACCGGGCTTCCACGCAAAGGCGGGCTTGCCACATCAGCCGGAGTTGACGCGACAGAGTCGGGAGAATCCTCGATAGGGCGGCTTCTTCGGCTCTTGTCTGCGAGCCGACGAGAATCCGCAACTGGCGCAGAGCTTCGGGAACGGCGCCGTCCACGATCGCATCGACGAGCTTGTAGACATTCCACTCGCGGGAAGGAACGACGACGGCACGAATGTCCGCCTCGCGGATCTGAGACTCGTCTCCAACGTAGATCGCGAGCTTCTCCAACTCCTCCGCGGCTCGGCTGAGGTTCGCGCCCGTCATATCGGCAAGGCTCTCGGCGCTGGCGTCGCTGATCTTCTTCCCAAGCCGGACGGCCTCCGCCTTGATCGCCTCGCCAAGCTGCTTGGAGTTCGTCGAAAACTCCGCCACGAGACCGCCGGCTTCCTTGACGAGCTTCTCCCAGGCTTTCCTTACTGCCTGAAGCCGCCGCTGCTTGCTTTCATCCCCGCCTTCTTCGTCGGCGACGAGGATGAGCAGCGAAGTCGGCGGCAGATCTTTGAGTCGAGCCGCGATCTCGGTCGCGCTCGCTTTCGGCTCGCCCTCCCCTCCCGACCGGGTCGTCGAGGGTTCGCGCCGGAGAAGGTGCCTTACGATGACCGTGCGCTTCTGGCTCAAAAAAGGAGCGGTTCCCGCGCTCGCGAACCATTCGATGGGCGCGTTCTCGTCGGCTTCGAACGTCTGAAGATCGAAGTCTCCGTCCTGGGTGGCGATCGCGAGAAGATCCGCCAGCGAGCGGCGTCGAAGGCTTTCCTCTTCTCCGGAGAGCATGACCACCCTCGCGTCGTAGGCTTTGAGAGGATCGAGCTTCACGCTTGCGAACTCCTTCTCGTCTGCTTGAAAGCACGGACCTTCGCGGTCAGCTCCTCCACGCCCGCGGCATCGAGAGTTCGGGGCGCGTAAAACACCGAGACGAAGGCGAGGCCGGTTTCCTTGGCCACGCCAGCCCGGTGCAAGAGCCTGCCTTCTGCGGCGCCGGTGTATTCGAGGATGGTTTCACCCGCGCGGCGTGGGCGGCCAAGTGAACGGCGAACCTCGTGCTCGAATGCCAGATACTGCCGTCGAAGCTGAGTGCGGAGCCGTGCCTGGGCTTTCACCATGAGGCGTTCGGGGTTGCCCCAGGTTCTTCGCAGCCGTTGCAGAGCCCCCAGGCCGAGATAGCCGACATATCCGGCCAAGCCGGCGGCGGCGAAAACGACGGTGACGATGAACCAGCCGGCCTGCCAGAACGGGCGGTCGTTCGCAGTTCCTCGTTCGCCGCCCGCGACTTCCGCCGCCCCTTCCGTCGCGTCGAAGACCACCCAGCCGCCCTTGCGGAAGAAAATCTCGCACCAGGCGTGGGCCTCGTCTTGCTTGACGACGTACCGGCCCTCCGAGTCCTGCGTGCGGTCGAAGGGATAGTATCCCGTCACGTACCGCGCGGGTAGCCCGACCGCGCGCGCCATGAGAGTCATGGAACTGGCGAAGAGATCGCAATAGCCCTCGTGCGATTCAAAGAGGAAGTACGAGACCGGGTCTTTTCCGAGAGGTGTCGCCGCCGCGTTGAGATTGTACTTCTCGTTCTGTTCGATGGCCTGGAGGATGGCCGTCGCCTTCGCGTAGTCGGAGTGGGCGCCCTTTGAGACTTCCTTCGCATAGGCCACCACTTCTTCGGGGATGGCCGCGGTCTGCATATACTCCGGAATCAGCCGGCCCATCTGCGGGTCGGCGGCGTCGAGGGCGCTCTCGTCCGACGACATTTCCGCCTCACCTTCGCAGACCGGGTATGGGAACTCG
This sequence comes from Fimbriimonadaceae bacterium, assembly GCA_035499755.1. GTDB lineage: Bacteria > Armatimonadota > Fimbriimonadia > Fimbriimonadales > Fimbriimonadaceae > JAEVZK01. Next base: position 485 of record DATJYD010000230.1, on the reverse strand, counting down.
ACGTGAGAAACGAGAGAGCCTCCCAGGTTCATGTAATAGGCGGCGTTTGACTCCGGGGCAAGACTCAGGAGTTCGCCGGGAATGGGAACGTTCGGATTGCCGACCTGCAGCGGCTCAATCTTGAAGCGGTAGCTGAACGGATGGACGATCGTCGACAGGGCCAGGTCATGAGGCGGATACCCGTTTTGGTTCAGCATCTCGGCCGAGTGGATCAGGGGCAGCCACGTTCCCTGCTGATAGGCGCCGTATACGAAGCTGCGAAGATACATCGGACGCGGCAGTTCGGCGCGCAGCACGGGCGTTCTCGTGTTCGTCACCGGTCCCGTTCCCACGCGATAGCCCTCTCGATTGGGGGTGGCGAGGCTGGTCTGCATCAGGGGCGAAACGGGAGGCGTGTAATGGACGAGGCCGGAGAAGCCGCTCGCCGAATCGCGCAGGATCGGCGCACCCACCGTGCTGATGAGAACGATCGTCAAAGCGGACGC
>DATJYD010000229.1:0-4028 GCA_035499755.1 Fimbriimonadaceae bacterium | reverse complement strand
AAGGCTGCGGAGCACTTTTCAACTTTCTTGCTCCTTGGAGCTCCAACGCCCTGCTTGTAGTGGAAGCGGCAAGAAAGTCGAAAAGCGTAGGCCTTGCGTGCAGACGCTGGGGATGCTTGGAGACCGGCGTTCTTGGGTTTCGGGAAAGACGGCGGTTGGGGCTGGGGGCTTGCCCTCCTCCTTCACGAAACTGCCATAAGTCCATGAGAGTCCAAATACGTTCCGATGGACGTTGTCGCCGACCTTCCTTTGGCAAATGCCGAATGCGCCGTATGGAACCCGATCGACAGCCACTTCTATTGGTCCGACATCCCGACCGGCCGTCTGTTCCGCATGAAGCCTCGAGACCGGTCGTGGGAGCAGGTCTATGAAGCCGGCCAACAGATCGGGACGCTCGTGGTGGCTGAAGACGGCTCTCTCATCCTCGGCCTGGAGGCGGGAAGAATCGCGGCTTGGAAGGATGGGAAAGGCCGGGTGCTCGTCAAGGGAATCGCCGGCGAAGAGGAACGCTACAACGATGGGATCGTCGACGGCCACGGCCGGCTGCTCTTCGGAACGATGCCGAAGAAGGGCGATGTTTCGCGTCTGTATCAAATCGCGGATGGGGAGACCCGGCTCCTGCTCGACAATATCGGCGAATCCAACGGGATGGCGTTCACCGCGAACGGCCGGACTCTATATCACACGGACACGAAGAAGAGGCGGATCAGCCAGTACGACTATGATCCCGATTCGGGAAGCCTCGGCGCGGGTGAGGCCTTGATTCAGATCGGCGAGGAAGAAGGCGTGCCCGACGGTCTGACCATCGACTCGGCGGGATGCCTATGGTCCGCCCGGTGGGGTGGCGGCTGCGTCGTGCGATACGGACCCGACGGAATTGAGATGAGCCGCCTCTTGTTGCCCGTCAAGAAGGTATCCAGCGTGACGTTCGGGGGGCGCGATCTGGACCTGATGCTCGTCACGACGGCGGGAGGCGACGACCGCTGGAACAACGGCCCGCTCGCAGGCTCGGTGTTTCTCGGCAAGCCGGGCGTGTCCGGTATGCGCCCCCGCCTCGGGTCGCTGTGGGAGTCGGAGGTCATCGTCTAGCCGGGGGCGAAACCGGCCGGCGGATCACCAGCGGCTAAGCCGGGCGGCCGAGACTTCGCTGGGCATGCCGTCCTTCCAATTCGCGACGAGGCTCTTGTAAGCCCGCCCGACGTCTCGCAGATTCCGGCTCAAGTCGCAAAGGCCGAGAGGGTTCACCTTATGGTCGTTCTTCGTAAGAGCGGTATCCCAGTCGATCTGGTCGGTCAGCGAATACCACGTGAACCCGATAACGGGCAGGTCGTCCTCACGAAGCCGCACGACGCTCGACCAGTTCTGCCACAGCCAATACACGGCGTTCGGCTCCTCCATGTTCGTCTCCGTGTGCATCAGAGGCAGCCGGTAACGCTCGAAATACTGCTTGGCGATCGGGTAGTAGCCCAGGTTTGTCCCAATACCGCGTAGACCTTGCGAGCCGAGACGGTTCTCGGAGTCCTTCGGATTGTGATCCTCGCCGGTCTTGGGAAGATCCTCGACCACATGCTCGTTGCGCGCATAGTAGTCGTTGCCCATGACGCAATGCTCTTTCATCCGCTGCTGCTGGAACCAATCGTATTCGGAACTCCGCATGCCGTTGTCCATCAGGTAGCGATACATGTTGGCGGTGATGGGGAACGCGTAACTGAGATCGAGGGCGAGGAAGCGCCGCTCGTTCAGGAAGTAGGTCCGTTCGAGGCTCTCTGGCGTTCTCGCATGGAAGTATTGGGTGGACTCGCTTTGAACGAACCGGATATCTTTGCGCGCTCCCGTGATCGCGTTCATGGCGAGCACGTTCGCCTTGCAGAGGTTGCAGAGAGCGCGCACGAAGCCGGTATGGCTCTTGAGCGCCTCGTTCCAGTATCCGTATTCGGCCGAGTAGAGCGCGGCGATATAGATCTCGTTGACCGGAGTGATCCACTTGACCCAGGGGTAGCGCTGCACGGCAGCCAAGGCAAACTCCGCGAAGAAGGGAGGCCAATCTTCGTTCTGAAAGTTGCCGATCCAGTCCGGCACTCCGAAGTGGCAGAGGTCCAGAATGGGCGTGATTCCCAGATCGCGCAGTACGGGAAGGGTCTCGTCGAGAAAGGACCAGTCGTAGCGGCCAGGCCCGAGGTGCATCCGGTAATACGGCCCTCCGAAGCGCAGAAAGTCGATGCCAAGCTCCTTGACGAGGTCGAAATCCTGCCGCCAGTGCTTGTAATGGCCGCACGCCTCGAGCTCGTCGACGCGCCGGGGCTTCCCGTCGGCTTCGGGCACAGTCGGATAGCTGCACTCGATTCCGGTTGCGAAGATAAAACTGCTCATGAACCTCCTTTCGCGGACGCTGAGCCTCGACTCTGCCCGTATCACTGGCTCGCACTTCGCAGGGCAAGCCTGGCCGTTTACTCGGCGCCGCTCTCGCGCCTGGCTCCTGAACAGGCAAGCGGAAGTGCCCAGGAACCCTAATCAGTGCCTGGCCCAAACCCCCGGGGCATAGATCCGAGCAGCCGGCGTGGCTAGCTCACATAGGCGAGCTGCCGCGGATTCCGGCGAACGCCTTCCTCCGCGAAGCTCTCCCAGATCGCCAGCCGAGACTCCTCTTCCTTGAGACTCTCTTCCAACAGCGTCACTGCGCTGCCGGGGCTAAGGATCTCGGCCCAGCTTCGAGCTACCCGATAGCTGGCGATCTTGTAATGGGCGACGCGCCGGCGAGCGCCGATCAGCGCCCAGTTGACATCGTCGCCGGACCATGCCGCCGAACACGCGGAGATCAACTCCATCAGCAGTTGAGGCAGGACGCCTCCGGTGGCTTCGGGCAGGCCGGAGCCGGCCATCTGGGAAACTTGGATCAGCCGCTGGGCCTGGCCCTTGCAGAGGATCACTTCCTCGTGAAGCGCCGAGCTCATTCCCGACCCTCGGGCCGCCTCCGCGGCTCGCGGCAAGACTTCGGACAGGCCCAGTTCGGCATGGTGCATTTCTCCGATCAGGAGTTTGAAGGCTTCGCTAAGTTCATTCATGGGTAGACCCGCGGGTTGTTCGGCAAACCGTGGGTTTCTTTGACTGCTTACCGGACGGACACGTTCCGCCGGGCCTCGCCAACGATCCTCGAAGCCTCCAGGTAATCGGACAGGGTATCCGAATGGATCTGCCGGGAAAGGTCTCCATGTCTGCCGGGAACGCAGTCCCAGAGCCCCATGCGCGTCCACACCTCCGGCTGATGCCACTCCGGCATCCCGAGGATCGGATACAGGCAAATGCCTTCGACGGGGATACCTGCTTCGAGCGCCTCGCGAACTTCGCCGGCCATGTATCGGAGCCAGGGCCCGCGCATGTTCTCGACGTGACTGGTTTCGGTAACGACGATCGGATGCTCGTATCGCTGCCAAACCGACGCAATCAGTTGCGACACCGGACTCAAGCGAGCATCGTCCATGGACAGCGGGTCGCCTTCCCTGCCGACCTCCCATTGATTGGTCCAGTAGTAGTTCATTCCCACGATGTCGAGATGCCTGGGCGACCCGCCCAGTTCGGGATGAAGGCGGCCGGCGAGCATGTCCCAGCACTCGAAGACGGCTCGCTCATTGAAGTCGCGTACTTCCCGATCCCGCGAGTGATCCCCGAACGGAGAGACAACGTGACAGACCGGGTCCACGTTGACGATCCGCGCTTCGGCAAGCACCGACCAGATCGCTTCGATTCCCCGGATAGCCGCCCTCATCAGGGCGATCTTCAGATCGGGAGCGCGGCCAACGAGAAAGGGCGCGAACAGGGCCGCGTTTCCAGCCGCCCAGGCGAAGTAGGACGGCTCGTTCACGGGCGTGAAGTGAACGGGGACGTCCGCGTAGCCGGCGACGGTCTCCGCGACTCCTCGGCAGTAGGCCTCGAAACGCTTAGGGAGGTCTGGGCCAAGAAGGTCGAGATCTTCCGGGTAGCCGTAGTGGAAGAGATCGAGGATGAGCTCGATGCGATTCTCATTGGCCGCA
>DATJYD010000228.1:0-5703 GCA_035499755.1 Fimbriimonadaceae bacterium | reverse complement strand
CGTCTTTCCCCGAACCCAAGAACGCCGGTCTCCAAGCATCTCCAGCTTCTGCACCAGAGGCTGTCATTTGAGATTTGAGATTTGAGATTTGAAAGGGAAAGATGTGGGGAGCGGGCGGGCGTGGATCACGATGCAATCCAGGCGATGACGTTCCAAGGAGCAAGGAAGTCAAACAGTGCTCCGCAGCCTTGCGTGCAGACGCTGGAGATGCGATCTGTCACTCGTTCTTGGGTTGGGGAAAGACGGCTTACCGCCCCTTGTTCCAGGTTGCGATCGGCGACCGAAAGCGGTCCGAGGGTTTGCCTCCGACCCTTTTCCTTACCTCGAAGGCGACCCGTGCAAGGGAACGGCTCCCAAGGCGCCCGTTTGTATCACCCGGCTCCGCTAATTTGGAGGATGATGAACCAAAGCGGAAGCTAAACTTGGGTTTGCTGCGCCGGATTCGACAATGCCCGACGATTCCTCATCCATACCAAGCTCCTTCGGGCCGGTAGCCCCCTTCTATGACGAGCTGATGCGTCCGGTGCCGTACCGGATGTGGGTGAGCTATTATCTCCTCCTCCTGGCCCACCAGCAGTACACGCCCAAGACCATCCTCGACGTCTGCTGCGGGACGGGGACGATGTGCGAGCTCCTGACTCTCGAAGGGTTCTCCCTGAGCGGTTTCGATATTTCGTCGGCGATGATCGAAGTCGCGCGGGAGAAGGCCCATGCCAGGAAGATGAAGATCCGTTACGAGGTCTTCGACGCGGCCGAAGTCGAGATGGGCGAGACCTACGATGCCGCGTTCTCCTTCTTCGACAGCCTCAACAACATCCTCGATCCGGTCCGCCTCCAGATGGCCTTCGACCGCGTCTACGCTCACCTGAATCCGGGCGGGTCGTTCATCTTCGACCTCAACACAGCCTATGCCTTCGAGCAGAAGATGTTCGACCAATCCAACCTGCGCGCCAATGCGAAGCTGCGCTATAAATGGGTCGGCGACTGGAACCCGAAAACGAAGATCATCACGGTCGACATGCGCTTCTGGCGCGACGACCGGGAGTTCCAGGAGATCCATACCCAGCGCGCCTACTCGGAGGAGGAAATCCGCGCCATGCTCGCGCAGTCAGGCTTCGAGGAGGTGCGGGTCTTCAACAGCTACACGCTCAATCCGCCCCGCTATTCGAGCGACCGGACCCACTTTACGGCGCTTCGCGGATGAGTTTTTATGGGCTGTGGGCTGATGGGCTGATGGGCTGGTGAGGTGATGAGGTGATGGACTAAGAGACCCCGTCAGCCCATCAACCTCACGCGATCAGCCTTCGAGATGCACGCTCTCGATCACGGCCTCGTTGTCTGGTTTCGGGCAGTCGCGGCCGTCCCGGGGAAGGGCGACGATCTTGTCCACCACGTCCATCCCCTCGATCACCTGCCCGTAGACCGTGTACTGCCGGTCGAGGTGAGGAGCGCGGGCGACCATAAGGAAGAACTGGCTGCCCGCCGAGTTCGGATCGGATGTCCGGGCGGCGGAGAGGATGCCGCGATCGTGGGGAATGTCGTTGAACTCGGCGTCGAGCTGGTAGCCCGGGCCGCCGGTGCCGTAGCGCGACCGGTCGCCCGATTTCGTGTTCGGATCCCCGCCCTGGATCATGAAGCCGGGAATGACCCGGTGGAACTTGGTGCCGTCGTAATAGCCTTCCTGGGCCAGCTTCTTGAAGGCGGCGACGTGTTTCGGGGCCTTCTCGGGGAAGAACTTCAGCTTGATCGTCCCCAGGTTCGTGGTCAAGACGGCAATCTCCTCGCCGCCCGGTTGCTCGCTCTCGCTCATGACTCGAGTTTAGCCGAGCGGCGTATAATGACGCCGTGGGGGTCGAGGAGCAGCGGATCGAATGGCGCTTGCCGCCCGGCGCAGGGCGGGAGATGGATGCTCCGATTTTGGTCGCGTGCGGGGCATTCGCCGTGATGGCTCTCCTGATGGCCGTGGTCATGATGATGACTCACTGGGACCTCCGCCTCTTCCTGACGTTCGCGCTGCTGGTCGTTTTGCTCGTCGTGATGATAGTCTTCGTGCGTTGGGCAGTGAAGAGGGCCGAGAATGCGCGGTGCTTCGTCGACGAAGTCGGTCTCCACATGGAGCCGATATTCCGATTCCGGTGGAACGAGCTCAAATCGGTGACGATCTCCGATTGGGCAGGCTCGGGCCGGCGTGTAATCCGGATCGCAGCCAGGAATCCGCTCAGGTCTCGCATCCTCGCATTCGACCCGGCTTCGCTCGACCAGGAGCGCTTTCTCGCTTTCGTGGGCGCGAGGCTCGGGAGCGCGGGTCCTGTACATCCGGCGATCTATCCCTTATTGTGGCTGATGCCGTTTCTGCTCGCGATCACTTTGAGTGTGGTCGACGCGATGCGGGGGTTTCCGCTGGCGCATGGGCTGTTCTGTTCCGGGTTTGCCTTCGTTTCGTACTTCGCGGGGATCGGAGCGGCGATCTGGCATCGAAGCTACCTCCGTTCGGACCGCCCGCGGTCAACCTATCACAACTTGCTCGTTGCGCTCACGGTTTCCGCGGTCGTCCTGGCCCTCGTGGTCTTGGCGGCGCTGGCCTCGGACTGGGCGGGAGATCTGCTGAGGCCGGCCGTGAAGTATTCGCACTTCGACACCTGGATCTTGTTGGGAGCGATTACGGGTTACTCGATGATCGCCGCCCCATCCTTATCCAGGAGGACCGGCACTCGGTAGGACGCCGTAGAATAGCGGAGTGGAATCGTTCTCGAACGCTGGCTCGAGGATCGTTGGCACCTACCGAACTTGGCCGATCGTGCTGGGCGGCCTCGTGGCGCTGATCCTGACCGGGGGCCTGGGCTATTCGGCAGCCATGACCTTTACCGGATCGGTGGTGGACAAGCAGACCGGCACGAAGATCCCAGCCAGCCAGGGTATCGGATTCGCTCTTTTCGCTTTCGGGTGTGCCGTGGTTCTCGGCTACTGCGTCCTTGCTTTCGCTAACGATCGAATCGTTATCGATGGCGACCACCTTTCGTGGCGGGACAAACTCGGCCGCAAGAGAGTCGACTGCACGTCGAGAGACATCGTGCCGTTCAGCTTTTCGGCCTGGGAGCAATACACACCGAGGGGCAGCGCGCCCTATGCCAGGTATCGGGCGATGACGCGGATGGGACCCGTCCGCTTCGACAGTAACATGAGCAACTCGAGCGACATTGCGCGATGGCTGGAGCAGATGTCCAATCTGCCACATCGGCCCGACTCGGCGCCGGCTAAATCCGATCATTGGACCGGCGATCCTTTGTCGGATTGACGCAACCCCCTACGCCACGTCTTTAGCCGCGATAGGGTATCCAGGAGCCCATGGAGAGTCCAGGGCAGATCGTCATCCTCAACGGCGTCCCCCGGTCGGGGAAATCGGCGATCGCCGCGGCAATCCAAGACCGGTTCGATGGCCCGTGGATGAATCTTGGAGTGGAAGCCTTTGTTCGGCACGTGACGCCAAAGAGGTTCCAGCCGGGGATTGGCCTCCGGCCCGGAGGAGAGCGGCCGGACCTGGAGGACTTTGTCTTTCGCTCCTATCTGGCGCTCTATGATTCGATTGCCGCTCACAGCAGGCTCGGGCTGAACGTGGTCGCGGACGTTGGCCATCATGGCTCCTATGCGACGCGGGGAAATATGCTGCCGGCTTGCGCCGCGCGCCTCATCGGGCTACCGGTTCTTGTCGTCGGGGTCCGTTGTCCGATTGAAGTCGTGATGGAGCGGCGTCGCCTGAGCCTCGCGGCGGGAAGCCCGCATTACGCGATCGACGAGGCGCTCGTCAGGCGGTGGCAGGACGAGGTCCACAAGCCGGGCATCTACGATGTCGAGGTCGACACGTCTCTTCTTAGCCCGGAGGCATGCGCGGAGCTCATTCGACAGAGCTTTGCGTCGGGTTCGTCGGCGCCTCGCGCGCTCGACCGGTTGTCCGGGATGTAAAGCTCTGCTCCCCTGGAGTGCCGCGGCTCCGGTACGGTACAGCGGCAAGGAGATCCCTCCGGCTTGCTGCCGCTAGGCGGAGGCGGCTTCGTCGCCGCCCTGCGGTCCTTGTCGCAGCCGGCGCAACCCGCGAAGCTGGATCGTCCGCTCGGCCAACTCCGATTCTCTCAGTCTCGACTCATGAGCGCCGAGGATGTCGCTGCGGGTGATGATCCCGACGAGGAGTTCGGGGTTCTTAGCATCCGTCACGGGCAATCGGCCCACGCCCTCTCGGACCATCCGGTCGGCGGCGTCCCGCAAGGTCGCATTATCGGCAATGCATACCGGCGTGCGATGGATCACGTCCCGGACAAGCTGGTCTTCTCCCACATCGGTATCGAGCAAGTCGCGCCTGGTCACGACACCGATCAGTCTCCCCGCCTTGTTCTGGACCGGATAGCCCTGGTGGCGGGAGTCGCGCTGATGGACGTGCAGCCATTTCCGCACTTCCCCGATCGTCTGCTCGCCGGAGAGGGTTATCAGCTTCTTGGAAGCGATCTTTCGCACCTCGACGTGATCCAGGTAGTCGGCGACGTATTCGCTCGGCACTCGAATCCCTCTCCGCACGATCTTCTCGGTCATGATCGTCGTGCGCATGGCCAGGCATGAGACCAGGTAGGCGGCCACTCCTCCGCCCAGAAGCGGGAGGATCGCGGTCGGCTGTTGGGTGGTTTCGATCGCAAAGACAATCGAGGTCAGCATCGCTCGGGACGCCCCCCCGAAGAGGGATGCCATTCCGACGAGAGCGGCTACTCGGGGATCGATGCCGAAGCCTGGCAAGACCGCGGCCCCGGCCGCCCCAAACGCAGCGCCAACGCCTCCGCCGACGGTGAAGATAGGCGCCAGAGTTCCGCCCGAGGTCCCGCTGCCAAGGGCGAGCGACCAAGAAAGGAACTTGAGAAGGGCCAGACTGAGGGCGGCAGTCCCGACGACTTTGGCGTCGAGGATGTCGGTGATGTTGAAATAGCCGACGCCGAGCGTCCGCGGTTCGTAAAAGCCGATGGCGCCGACGATGAGGCCGCCGATCGCCGGATACCACATCCAGTGGATCGGTATCTTCTCGAAGAGATCCTCGATCCAGTAGACGGCCTTTGTGACCCCGACCGATGCGATTCCCATCAGAAGTCCGAGAAAGACGTAAAACGCTACCGCGCCCCCGCTTGCCGGCGTAAGGTCCGGCATGGGAAAGACCGGCCCTTGCTCGAAGAACAGGGTCCGGGCGCCGGCCGCTGCGGCACAGGCGAACGCAACGGGGATGATCGAGACCGGTCTCAGCTCGAAGAGCAGCAACTCGACGGCGAGGATCACCGCGGCCACGGGCGAGCCGAAGATGGCGGTCATGCCGGCGGCAGCGCCGGCCGCGAGGAGGATCTTGCGTTCGAAGGCGGTCGTGCTCAGTAGCTGGCCGACGAGCGAACCGAAGGCGCCGCCGGTCGCGATGATCGGGCCTTCGGCGCCGAACGGGCCGCCGGTTCCGATCGCGACCGCCGATGACACAGGTTTCAGGAACGTCAACCTCGGCGGTATCCGGCTTTCGTTGGTGAGGATCTGCTCCATCGCCTCGGGGATGCCGTGCCCACGGATGGCTCGCGACCCGAACCGGGCCATGACGCCGACGATGACTCCGCCGACAACCGGCACGACGAGCACGAGGAGGCCGATGTGGGCAGTCGTGGGAGGCAGGCTTTCGACCGAAAACCGGCC
>DATJYD010000227.1:0-4675 GCA_035499755.1 Fimbriimonadaceae bacterium | reverse complement strand
CCAGTGGCCGAGGAGCATCTGCTTGATGTGCTCCAACCTTAACGGCTCCTTCATCAGGGGATTGTCGCGGAGGTAGATTTGACCGACCGCGAGGTAGTTCGCGGCGCGCCAGTAGGCGTTCATCTTGGCGATCGTGGCGTCGTCGACGTGGGATTCTTGCGGCGTCAGCCGGTCAGCTTGAAGTGCCATAGCGCGATACCTCCTGGGGCGTCGGATCTCGGCGCCGGGTTCCGAGCCGCCGGGGAAGGTTTACCCCGCGCGGAGTCGTGATCGGCAGAGTCGAGACTTATGCGGCGGGCTCAGGCGTGCAGACGAAGGACGATTCTGGCGATGACGATCTCCTCGTCGGTCGGGATGACTCGCACGCTCACCCGGCTATCGGAAGTCGAGATAAGGACCGAATTGGCCGCGTTCGCGTCGGGATCGATCTCGACGCCGAGAAAGCCGAGACCCAGGCAGATCTCGGACCGGACTTCCGGGGAATGCTCGCCGATTCCCCCTGCGAAGACAAGGGAGTCGAGGCCGTCCAAGGCGGCGGCATACGCGCCGATTTGCTTGCGCGCCTGGTAGCAGAAAAGCTCGACGGCCTCCGCGGCCCGCGTGTCGGTGGTTCGCCGCCCGATCAGCTCGTGCATGTCGGGCGAGGTTTCAGAGACCCCCAACAGACCGCATTGCTTGCTGATGAAGTCGTCGATTTGATCGGCGCCGAGTTTCTCCTCTCGCATCAGGTACACGAGGAAGCCGGGGTCGAGGTCGCCGCAGCGAGTGCCCATGACAAGCCCCGCCATGGCGGTGAAAGCCATGCTCGTGTCCACCGGCCGGCCATCCTTGACCGCGGCCATGCTCGCTCCCGAGCCGAGGTGGGCAAGAACGATCCGCCCGCCGTCCGCTCCGAGCCGGCCAAGCTCCTCCATCAGATAAGTGTAGGAAAGGCCATGAAACCCGAGGCGGCGGACCCCCGCACGGTCGTATCGGCGAGGAATCGGCAGCAGTTGGGCCACCCGAGGAAGGTCGCGATGGAAGGCGGTGTCAAAGCAGGCCACCTGGCGGACGGACGGGAAGTGGGCTTCGAATGCCTCGATCATCGCGATCTCGCGGGGAAGATGGGCAAGGTCGAGCGGCTCCATCCGCTTCAGTTCGGAGACAACGTCCGGGGTGATCGCCTGATGTTTGGAGAGAGACGGCCCGCCGTCGACCACGCGATGCCCGATTCCCCTGATCTCACAACCGGCGAGACGGCCGTCGAGCCATGAGATCAGGTCGGGCGCGGCGCCGCGGTGGCTTGAGCCATCCGCAATCGGGATTACCGAAGACTCGCCGCCGACAGACGCGGCGCGCATGATCGTGCCGTCGAGTCCGATCCGCTCGATCGAACCGGAGATCCAGCGGCGCGGCCCTTCCGGGGCGATTTCAAAGACGCTGAACTTCACGCTCGACGAACCGCTGTTGATCGAGAGGACGACCTCTTTCCGCTCCATGGGGAGATTATCGCCCGCCGGCTTCGTCACGTTTGCCAATGGAGGGGTAGCGAAAGGCCGATTCCACCGAGTTCCGCCGCTTTGGAACCGAGCGGATGTGGCAGGCGGCCCGGGGTGGACGGCACTTCGTCTGGCCCGAACGGTCCAAACGGGCGAATCGACCAATTGGCGATTCGACAGTCCAGGAGGGAGTCGCCGCAAGCAGCTCGAAAAGCGCGCTCTCGCATATGAGACCGGGTCGTGCTTGAAGCACGGCGACCAGAATCGAGCTAAGGAACGCCCTCGGCTTCCTGGAGCGCCGCATTTTCGAGAAGTGACTACCGATGTCGTCAGAACTGTGATACGATTGACTACGCCAGTCGTCAGATGCAAGAGGTGCTAATGCGCAAACGCCCATTGGGAGAGCTTGAATTGGAAGTCTTGAGATTCGTCGCCGACCACGCCCCGTGCACAGTGCGCGAGGTCTCGGAGGGGTTCGCCGAACCTCGGGGGCTGGCTCGAACGACGGTCTTGACGGTCATGGAGCGGCTCCGGCGCAAGGGCTACCTGGCGCGCCGCAAAGGGGCCTCCGCGTTCAGCTATTCACCGGCGAGCGGCAAGGGAGATGTCATGCACGACGTAGTGAAGGACTTCGTGGAGAAGACCCTCGGCGGGTCCCTGACCCCGTTCGTCGCCTACTTGGCCAAGACGAGGGGTTTGTCGGAGGTCGAAGTCGATCAATTGAACGAGCTTGTCAGGTCGATGGACGAGGAGAAGGTCGATGAGTAGCGGCGCGCTCGCATCGGAATGGGCGTCGTGGGTGTGGAGCGCTTCCTGGCAGGGCCTGCTGTTCGTGGCCATCGTATGGCTGGCTTGCCTCACGTTGCGGAAGCTCCCGGCTTCGGTCAAAGCCTGGCTCTGGTGGCTGGCTTCGCTGCGACTCGTGATCGGGCTGGTATGGGCAGGTTTCGAGCTTCCCGTTCTGCCTGCGGCGCCGACTTCGCCGCTCGCGAGCCTTAACCACCGCCTCGATCTTCTCGCGCCGCGGATCGTCGGTTCCGGGCATTCCGTCCCCGACTTGGTTCAGGGTTCGAGGCTTGCATCGCCAACCCAGTCGCTCGACCATGCCAACTGGCTGACGACGGTTCTTCTGCTCATGTGGATCATCGGGGCGATCGCGGTTGCCGGCAAGATCGCCGAGGAGGGAGCGCGGATCGTCCGCCTTCGCCGCACCGCGGAAAGGGCCGATGAAGGGCGAGCCGGGCAACTCGCACGCGAGCTCGGAGTCGGCCTGGGCCTGCGGCATAAGCCGGATGTCCTAACCTCCGGGGAAATCAGCGCGCCGATGCTGGTCGGCTTGATCCGGCCGGCGCTCATGCTCCCGAAAGGGCTGCCGGAGGAGGTTTCCGAGGAAGACCTCCGGCTGTGCGTGGCTCACGAGCTTGCCCATATGCGCCGGCGAGACTTGCTTCTCGCGGTCATTCCAACGCTCATGCAGATCGCCTTCTTCTTCTTTCCGCCGGCGTGGCTCATCCGGAGGGAATGGGAAACCGAGCGTGAAGCGGCATGCGACGCCGAGGCTCTCGCCGCCACCGGAGCCCCGCCCGCCCAGTACGGCCGCCTCCTGATGAAGCTGGTCACCGTCGACCATCGCCCGGCTTTCGCGCCCGCTTTGGGCGCGACGGCAAGTTATCACACCCTGAAAAAGAGGATCCTGAACATGAAGAACTTCACTTCCACTCCTCGTCGATTCGGCCTCGCGGCGACGATCGTCGGCGTCCTGGGGCTTCTCCTGGCTATCCCATGGCAGGTCACCGCGCGAGCTACGGATACTCCCTCCGAACCGAACGTCGTCGTCAATGGCGGCTTCGAGAATGGAGCGCAGAACTGGACCCGGCGTTCTCTGGGCGTCGAATCGGACATCCCGATCGACATCGATCAGCAGACCTACCACAGCGGAAAAGCAAGTCTTCGATTCATGAAGACCGACAACACCTTTTTCCCCATCGCGACGATGGATCAGGACCTTCCCTGGGATGGCAAGACCCAGTTCGTGAAGATCTCCGCCTGGATTAAAGCCGAGAACGCGAAGAAGTTCACCCTTGCCCTGGACCAGGATCATGGCGCGAAAGGGCGTCAATGGGCAGCCTATGTCGGGGATCGAACGAGCTCGAGCGGTTCGGTGACCCACGACTGGCAGCAATACAAGGCGACCCTCAAGATCGCGGAAGGCACGAGAAGCGTTGGTCTATCGCTTCAGATGTATGGGCCGGGAACGATTTGGATCGACGACATTACGGCGAGCTTCACGGATCAAGGCGACTCGACTTCGGTGGACGAGGACGACGCGCTTGCCGACGTCAAGGACGTTTCCAACGAGTCCCTGACAGTCGGCGGGGATCCCAAGATGCGGTACTTCTTGATCGGAGCAAAGGCGCCGGAGCCGGCCTCCGGGTACAAGCTGCTCGTCGTTTTGCCGGGCGGCGATGGAAGCGCCGACTTCAACCCGTTTGTGCGCCGGATCTGGAAGAACGCCTTGCCGCCCGGGTACCTGGTCGCGGAATTGGTCGCGCCGAAGTGGTCCGACGACCAGTTTCAGTCGATCGTCTGGCCAACCCGCAAAGCCCGTTGGGCGACTATGAAGTTCGCGACCGAGGACTTCATCTCGACGGTGATTCAGCAGGTTGGGAAGTCGCACAAGGTGGACGCTTCGCACGTCTACACGCTGAGCTGGTCGTCGGGTGGCCCCGCGGCTTACGCGGCATCTCTCGGCGTCTCCGCGATCCGCGGCTCGTTTGTCGCCATGTCGGTCTTCCACGAGGATGAACTGCCTGCTCTTCTCGGCGCCAAGGGACGCGCCTATTTTCTGCTTCAGTCTCCCGACGACAAGATAACGACCATCGATCAGGCTAATATCGCTTTGCAGGAGCTGTCGAAGGCGGGCGCCAAGGCGATGCTCAAGACCTATGAAGGCGGTCACGGCTGGCGCGGCGACGTCTACGGGAACATCCGGAAGGGAATCGACTGGCTCGAACAGAACGCAGGCCTGTAGCCCGTCAAAGCTAGATCTGCGTGAGGCGACGCCCTCGTGTCCCAATCTGCCCGAGCCTTTGCGGCAGGCTCGGGCTCAGACCCCGGGCGATAAGGCAGAATCGAGGGAGTGCTGAGCTTCATCGAGCTTTCCCGGGAGAATGCGCTCCATAACATCGAGGAGTTCC
>DATJYD010000226.1:0-2186 GCA_035499755.1 Fimbriimonadaceae bacterium | reverse complement strand
GCCGAACTGGCCGACACGATGTGGAACAAGTGCGGGATCTGGCGAACCCAGAAGGACCTTCTATCGGGCCGGGACAAACTGGACGAGCTTGCTACCCGAGCCCGCAAGTGCGATCTGATCGACGATTCGGGCTGGACGAATCAAGCCGTTCCCTTCACGCGCGCTCTTATCAACATGATCGAGCAGTCGAAGGCGATCGTCGGCGGCGCCATCGTCCGCGACGAGAGCCGCGGCGCCCACTTCAAGATGGACACCCCCGACCGCGACGACGTGAAATGGCTGAAGACGACGCTCGCCGAGTGGACGCCCGGGGGTCCGATGTTCAGTTTCGAGCCGATCGACTGCCGCTATATCTCCGCCCGTCCCCGGAAGTACAAGATCAACCAGAACAAGATCGTCAAAGTGATCATGGGCGAGGGCGCCTTGCAAGGTATCGAAGAGAAGCCGGCAGAGCCCGCGAAAGCCTGATGGGGTGAGGGGCATAGAGCGGCCCCCTAGAGGCACGGCTTGGTGATTGCTGCCTGCAGTTCTTGAGAGATCGCGCGCACCGTGCCGGGGGCTTTCAGCCCCCGCTCGGGCGGAGCCCGAGAATCTCGACCTTCGGTCGAGCGGCGACTGAAAGTCGCCGGCACGGAACGGACTCGGCGCTCGAGGCCGGGCCGTATTACGGCGACGCCGTTCCAAACAAGTCGTAGGGCTCTGCAGATCCGATGCGGACGGTGACAATCGAGCCGGGCCGGGCGACGCCGCCGAAGTAGACGAGACCGTCGATCTCGGGCGCGTCGCGATGCGATCTTCCCACGTGCCGAGGGTTTTGGATCGCCGGGGCCGGATCTCGGGGGTTGGAAGCCCCCGCCACGGATTCCACGAGGACGCGAAGGTCGTGGCCGATCCACGACTGGTTGATCTCCAGAGAGATCCGCTGCTGTAGCGTCATCAGGCGGCCGTAGCGCTGCCGCTTGACTCGCGACGGGATTTGCCCCTCCATCGCATGAGCGGGCGTGCCCGGCTCGCGGCTGAACATGAACGCGCCGACCCGGTCGAGGCGGGCCGCCGACATGAAGTCCAAGAGATACTGAAACTCCTCATCGGTCTCGCCGGGAAAGCCGACGATGAAGGTGGTGCGGATGGCCACCTCCGGCATGGCCGCCCGGATCTTCTCGAACAGCTTGAGGTAGCGCTCGCCGTCCCAGGGCCGCCTCATCCGCTTCAGGACCTCGGGGTGGGCGTGCTGGAGCGGGATGTCGATGTAGGGGAGCACCCTGTCGCACGAGGCCATGGTCTCAATGACCTCGTCGGTCAGCCGGTTTGGATAGAAGTAGAGGATACGGATCCACTGGAGCCCGTCGATCGCGTTCAACTCGCGCAGCAGCTTCGGCAGGGTGAACTCTCGGTAAAGGTCGTAGCCGTACTGGGTCACGTCCTGGGCGATCAGGTTGATCTCGACCGCGCCGGTCGAGGCGAGGTGGCGCGCCTCCGCCAGCACGCGCTCGATTGGCTTGGACTGGTGCGCTCCGCGGAAGCTGGGGATCGTGCAGAAGGCGCACTTATGGTCGCAGCCTTCGCTGACCTTTAGGTAGGCGCTCCAGGGATGGCCGGCTCGCGCTCGGGTTTCGACGGATGCCCAGCGATGGTGCGGCGGGGCGACGTCGATGAGGGGCTGGACCACCCCTGAGCCCCGGACGATCTCGTCGAAACGGCCCATCTGCCCGACCCCGACGTACGCGTCGGCGCCGGGGGCGAGACGGGCAAGCTCTTCGCCGAGCCGCTGGGCAAGGCAGCCGGCCACGATCACTTTGCCGGTGAGGCCGCGCTTCTTCTCCTCGACGGCTTCCCGGATCGCCGCGACCGACTCCTCCTTCGCCGCCTCGAGGAATCCGCAGGTGTTGATGATGGTGACGTCGCTGCGCTTCCCGGACCCGTCCACCCGATAGCCGGCGCCCACGAGCACACCCGCGATCTCTTCCGAGTCCACGTCGTTCTTCGCGCATCCGAGGGTGACGATCTTCACTCTATCCATAGGCTTCATGGGTGGCGGGTAATCGCGATTACCGTGATCGTTCCTTGATCAGGGCCATAGTGCCAGAAGACGCGCCAGGCGGCCGGGGTGTTGCTCTCGACGTAAGCTTCCCACACGCGTTCCCCGCACCGCCCCTTCATCGACTGGTATTCATGGGTCTCGAGGC
>DATJYD010000225.1:0-2363 GCA_035499755.1 Fimbriimonadaceae bacterium | reverse complement strand
TGGTCGACGCCGCCCTCCCGGTTGAACATCGTGTTCCGATTGAACCCGGTCGCGATCAGGTCGTCCTGGCTGGCGTTCGGGAGAAGATCGCCGGCAAGTTGATCGACCGTGAACCGATCGTAGGGAAGATTGTCGTTGAATGCTCTGATGAGCCAGTCCCGATAGGGCCAGGCGACTCGGTTGAGGTCCTTCTCATAGCCGTCGGAATCGGCGTATCGGGAGAGATCGAGCCAGGGCTCGGCCTGCCGTTCGCCGTAGTGCGGGTTCTTCAGAAGAGAATCCACCACCCGCTCATAGGCGTCGGGCCGCTTGTCGGCGAGGAAGGCGTCGATCTCCTTGGGCGTCGGGGGCAGGCCGATCAGGTCGAGGTAGACGCGGCGGAGAAGGGTCTCCTTTGAAGCCTCAGGCGAGGGATGCAATCCCTCTTGGTGCAGCTTGGCGAGGACGAAGGCGTCTATCGGGTTGCGGATCCACTTCGATTGAATCGCAGGGATTCGCGGCTTGACCGGCGGGATGTATGCCCAGTGCTTCCCCGCGCCCGCCCCGATCACGGCGCCGGCGTCGATCCAAGCCGCGATTTTGGCGATCGTGGCATCGGAAAGCGGCGCGAATCCCATCGGCATCTGCGTTCCGCCGATCCCTTTCAGTCGCTTGATGATATTCGAGTCTTTCGAATCCTTCGGCACGACCTCGCGCAGGAGGCTCTTCGGATTGGTGATATCGAAGCCTCCGGAAGCACCTGGCCCGGAGTGGCAGCTCGCGCAATGAGCCTTGAGGACGGGCGCCACATCGTGCGCATACGTGGGCTTTGCCTGTCCGCCGATGAAGGCGGACAGAGCATAGGGCAAAGCCACGAGCGTGAAGAGCAACCATCTTCCTTTCGGAAGCATGTGTACATAGTACACCGGGTCCGCCGGATCGAGGGTCGGGCGTTGAGGCGGTGAGGCGTTGGGGCGTTGGGCATTGGAGACATCTGCCGACCTGAAACGTGATGTACGCGGCATCCGTTCAGCTTCGTAGGCATGATTCGTTTCCCGCGACTCTGGCTTGGCTTTGTGGCAATCTCGGCCCTCGGCCCCCTAACCGTCTCTTGCGGCGGCGGTTCTCGCCCAACGCAACCCGACCCGACCGCGGCCTTGTCGCACGAGTTAGAGCTTGACCGTGAGGACGGACTCCCGATCGAACCGAACGGCCTGAGGCCGAAGACGCCGGTCCCCGCCGGGCAGAATGCCGCGACCCTGTATGCGGGCGTGTTTCCCCACGTTCGCGAGCTGTTCAAAACCCACGAAACCTTCGAGGCAGAGTGGGGGCATCTCTCCAAAGGCGCGACGACGGCCGCGGAGCGCGAGGACCTCGAGGCCGTGCTCGCAAGCCAGCAAGGAATCATCGATCAGCTCGTCACTGCGAGCAAGATACCAACCTGCGACTTTGGGTTTGCCTACGAGAATGGACTCGCGACCCTGTATCCCCAGTTCGCGGACTCAAAGAAGGCGGTCAAGCTCCTCTGCGCCGACGCCCATCTGGAAGCTGAAGCCGGAAGAACGGCCCGCGCCTACGACTTGATGGCCGCGGCCGATGCTCTGGGGCGGCAAGTCGGCCAAACGCCGACGCTCATCGCGGCTCTCGTGGAGATCGCGATCGATCAGATCTGTTTGAAGGAGTTCAGCCATGTCCTCGACCTCTCTCGGAGTCAGGCTCTTCTCGAGAAGGCGCGACAGACCCTGGACGGATTCAGCCCGCTCGCGAGCCTTCGCAACAGCTTCCGAGGCGAGTTCGTCCTGGGGCTGGTGAGCCTGAAGAAGGTCAAGTCATTTGCGGACGTTGGGAAGCTGCCTCCCGGCATGACCACGGTGCCGATCGCCGAGATCTCGAAAATGCCTTCACCGCTCCCGGATTCGGTTCAAAAAGACATGCAGATCAAATACATCCAGACCTGGCGCAAGATCATGGAGGCAACTCCGGCCGATCCCGCTCAGTGGCAGGAGGCGAGCAAGGCGCTAAGGAGCATCAACGATGCAATCCTCGCGGATCGCTCCGTGGAGAACCTGATGACCCAGATCATGGTCTGCCCCCTGGGAGACGCCGCCGACGCCATCGGCCGTGAACAGGCGAGCCGAAACCTCGCGGCGACTGCGATTCAGTTGATCGAGATCCGTCTGAAGACCGGCTCCTACCCAGCCTCCTTGCCCGCCGGCCCCACTTCACTCGATCCCTTCGACGGACAGCCCCTTCGGTACCGGCGCAAGGGGTCGGGTTTCACGATCTATAGCATCGACAGGAATCTCAAAGACGATGGAGGCGGTCGCGGCGACCTGGCCTTGGCATTTCGTTAGAATGCAGACCTCGCGCCGGCCAGCGCTTCC
>DATJYD010000224.1:0-2774 GCA_035499755.1 Fimbriimonadaceae bacterium | reverse complement strand
CGCAAGCAGCTCTTCGACGTGAAGCCGGCGAATCTGCCCGAAGTGGAATCTTCCTATACGGATGAGATCAGGGCCTTCGTGAGTGCGATTCAGGAAGGTAAGCCGTCTCCAGTTCCGGGCGAGCAGGGACTCGTCCTCAATGCGGTTTTCGACGCTCTCTACAAGAGCAGCGAGACCGGCAAGGAACAGCCTGTAGACGTCGGGGACTGACTATCGACTATCGACTATTGACCATTCCTATGAAGCGCTTATTCATCCTCTTACCGATCGTGCTCGCGGCCGGCTGCATGCCGCATTTCAAGGACGTCGACAGCTACGACTCGATGTTCCAGACGACCGTGCCTCCGGAGAAGGGCGATCCCTTTACGTTCGACGGGATCGCGGAAGGCTCCGGTGGAACCATCGCGAGAGCGAGCTACCCCACCGACAATTCAACCCCCGATCCGCTCGATGCGACGGAGAGCGGCCGGCTGGGGGAGCTTGCCAAGGATCGGACCCCGACACCGGGAGACCTGCCTGGCGAAGCCGGCAATCTCCCAGGCGCTGGACCCACCTACCCGGGCTTCGGAGATCTGCCGGTGACGCATGCGACTTCGACGACCGAACCGGCCGTCATCAACTCAGGATCGCAGTCCGCAGGCGCGGCCATGCCGTCCACCAAACAGCCGACTCCGGGAACCCAGCCTCCTACTCCAAAATCTGGAGTATGAGACTCGGACTTATCGGGTGTGGCAACGTCGCCGAATTCGGCCATCTGCCGGCGATCCTTTCCACACCCGGGCTCGAACTCACGGCGCTGCTAGACCCAGTTCCCGGCCGCGCCGAAGACTATGCGCGCCGTTTTGGAGGCAAGGCGTTCACCAGTTCCGACGCTTTCTTCAAAGAGCGCCTCGACGTGGTGACGGTGACTTCCTCGGCGCCCGCTCATCTGCAGAACGTCCTCGAAGCGGCCAAACACGGCGTGCATGTCATGTGCGAGAAACCGATCGCGATGACCGACCGCGAAGGCGCCCGGATGGTCGCCGCCATGAAGAAGGCCGGCAAGGAGTTCTTCGTCGGCTTCTGCTATCGGTTCAGCCCGGTCGCCCAGCAGATCCGGCGCTGGGTCGCGGAGGGCGTGGTCGGGGAGATCAAGTGCGTCCGACTGGTTTACATCTGGGGCCTCCATGGCCAGTACATGCAGGACCCGGACGGCAAGTGGATCGAGAGCCCCTATTACCTCGGACGCATGGTCGAGGGAGGACCCCTCGTCGACTGCGGCGTTCACCAGATCGATCTCGCCCGGTGGTGGCTCCGATCCGATCCCGCGAACTGGTCGAGCGCGGGGGCGTGGGTGACCGGATACGAGGCGCCCGACCACGTCTGGCTGCACATGTACCATGCGAACGGCGCCACGAGCACCGTCGAAGTCAGTTACTCCTACGGCCATACCGCGCGGAACCCGAGGAACGTGTTCACCTACGAACTCATCGGCGAAGGCGGGGTCATCCGCTATGATCGCGACGGATATATTCTCGAAGCCCGTCACGGACAGGGGGTCCTGACCGCGCCAGGAGCAAGCGAGAAGAACTTCCCCGGCATGTACGCGGCTCTCGTCGAGCGCCTCAATGGCGGCGATGTCGAGATGCCGACGGCGGAGGATGCGATCATGGCCACGAAGATCGCCCGGCGCGCGGTCGAGTCGGCGATCGCTTCCCGCACCGGCCCCACGCCTCCTGTGTTGCCCTAACCGTGGACCTATCGGCGGCCACCGTCCGCGCGTAGAAGAGAGTGATGGCGATGACGAAGCGGCGTAAAGCCAGGCTCGCGGCCGTGGCCTTGCTCGGCCTCGGATTGGCGGTTGCCGCGTTTGCCCTTTCCATGGCGCACTCTCGGCGTCCGATCTCGCGTCCCTCTGAGGCGGTCCCGATCGCAGTGTCGATTCGCGGCAAGATCGCGCGATGGCTGGTTCGCGACGGCGAGCATGTGCGGCAAGGACAGCCGGTCGCCGAACTAGACGACAGCGCCTATCAGGCGCAACTGAAGCAAGCGGAGGCTCAGCTTCAACAGCTGCAGACCAAGGCTCAGGCCGCTATCGTCCCGGCGCCTCCGACGACGATCGCCGGAGAACTGCCCCGCACGCTGCCCAAACTGCCTCCAACGCCGAGCGTTGTCCGTCCGGTGCAAACCACCCAGCCGGTGAAGTCGGCGCCGATCTCCAAGCCGTCCGTTCCCGCAAAGCCGGCGGCCATCCAGCCGAAGCCCTCGGCGCCAAGCGCCGACGGCCCGCGCGCTCGCCAAGCGGCGGCGCGAGATGCGGTCGCCAAGGCAGCCAAAGCCCTCGACGCGGCGACGACCGCGCTAGCTGCCGCGCAGACCGCTCGAGATGCCCTCCGGCCCAAGATCGCTCGGGCCGACGTCGATGCGGACGAAGCGGCGAAGAAGGCGGATTCCGCGAAGCAACTGCTCGACGCGGGAGTCATCAGCGCCAACCGTTCGGCCCAGTTGCTCGCCGATCGCGACGCAACCCAGAAAGCTCTGGCGGATCTACAGGGGCAGGCAAAGGCCGCCGACCAGACGCTCACGGATGCCCAGGCGAATCAGAAGGTGGCGTCGGACGCCGTGGCGAAGGCGGAGGCGGACCTCCAGAACGCGGATCAACTCGCATCGAAGTCATCGACGGAAGACCCCGACGCAGTGTCTGCACCGAAAACGACGGCCCCACGCCCTCCTGTCGCGAAACAGCCGATGGTAGTCCAATCAGGAAAGAGTCTCCGCCCCGAACCGAGCCACCG
>DATJYD010000223.1:0-3133 GCA_035499755.1 Fimbriimonadaceae bacterium | reverse complement strand
CAGCATGCGGGCCAGAGCGGATTTGGCCGGCGACGACTCTTGAGCCAGGAAGGCGGCGAGGATCCTGTGCAAATCGTCGATCGAGGCGGCCATGGCCGCACTGCATTCGTAGAAGTGGAAGCCCGTCTCGGGCGTTCCGTCCGGCAGGGTCTTTCGTGTTCTCGACACCGTGTTCGTCATACCGAGCGGGTCGAGGAGATAGCGCTTCAGAACCTTCAGGTAGTCGTCGGCCTCTTGGTGGCGCAAAGCGAAACCGAGAAGAGAGGTTCCGAGCGTGCAATATTCATACGCCCTGTCACTCAGGTCGCCCTGGAACGTTTCCAGATAGTCGCGAAGACCATCTTCCGAGCAATTCTCGAGCTCCTTGACATAGGCGGGCAAACCCGAGGTGTGCGTGGCCAGGTCGGCCATCGAGATTCCTTCGGCAAGCCCTCTGGGCAGGCGCCAGTGATCAGGGACACGGCCGCCCAAGGGGGCGTGGATCGAAATCCGACCGGATTGCTCCATCAGGCCCAGCAGAAGCGAAACCAGGAATTTTGAGATCGATCCCAGGGGAAAGGCGACCTCAGTACGGTCGGCGTCCCGTCTCTCGCCGGGCGAAAACAGCAGGAATTGATCTCCTTCCTCCGTGACCGTAGCAACGAAGGCCTTGGCCACGGGGGGCTCGTTGCAAAAACGCGCTTGGAGGATGGTTTCGATACCGGAGAGGGTCAGCGTGGCAGCGACCTGTTCTGCTGGCGCGTGGACGGCGGGTGCCGCGAGCGCTGAAGCAGCAGGCGAATTCGAACTCTCAACGTGGCGAGCCAGCAACGCCACCGTTGGCGCCGTGAACATGGCATTCGCTGCGATCTCCGCACCGGTATCGCGTCGTATGGCGCCCGCGATCCGCAGCGCCAGCAGCGAGTTGCCGCCCAGGTCGTCGAAGAAATTGTCGTGGATGCCGACCTGCCCGAGCTGGAGAGCGTCCGCAAAGAGCCGGCCAATGACCTCTTCCATGGCGGTCCGCGGCGCCGCGGGTTCCTGGCTCGCAAAACTGGGCGCTGGGAGGCGACGCCGATCGAGCTTGCCGTTGGGCGTCAATGGCAGCGCATCGAGCCTGACGATCGTCGCGGGCACCATGTACTGGGGAAGCTGGGTTGCGAGCTGGCGCCTGAGCTCCTGAGGCTCGGTGCCCTGGTCGACGACGTAGGCAACGAGGAGGTCGCGACCCGACGAGCCCTTGTGAAGCACGACCACGCTCTGACCGATCCCGAACCGTGCGAGCGCGGCTTCGATCTCGCGCGGTTCAATGCGAAAGCCGCGAAGCTTGAACTGCGAATCTGCCCGGCCCGCGAAAATCAGATATCCGTCCTGGTGCCAGAGGGCGCGATCACCTGTCCGATACATTCGCTGCCCGCCGGGCCCAAAAGGACAAGCGACAAAGCGTTCGGAGGTGAGATCGGGACGACCCCAATATCCCCGCGCCAATCCCGCGCCGGCGATGTACAGCTCGCCAACGATGCCGGCAGGCAGCGCTCGAAGTCGACGATCCAGAACATAAGCCTGCACATTGTCGAGCGGCCGGCCAATAGGGACCGGCTGGGCCTCATCGAGAGGCGCCGTCATCCGGTGGGTGGTGCAGAAGGTGGTGGTTTCCGTGGGACCATACCCGTTCACCACGCGGAGGTCCGGGCATGCTTTGCGGACTTTGTTGATGGCGTCGGGCGACAGCACGTCGCCTCCGGCCACGACCTCGCGAAGGCCGGCAAACGCGGTCGGTGATTCATCGGCGATCGCATGAAACAGGCCCGCCGTCAGCCACAGGTCCGTCACCCTGTGAGCCGCAATGACAGCCTGCAGAGCCCTCGAATCAATGGCACCCGGAGACGCGACCACGACCGAGCCGCCATTCAGGAGCGGGACCCAAATCTCGTAGGTCGAAGCGTCGAACGCCACCGGCGAATGCACCAGCGTCCGCACACGCCTCGCATGCAGCCAGCGGCGCTCGCGGACCAGATCCGCCACGTCACGATGCGTGACGATGACGGCCTTCGGTCGCCCCGTCGAGCCTGACGTATAGCATACGTAAGCCGGGTGATCCGGCAGCAACCGGCAGCGTCGAGCGGCATCCGTCACAGGCGCATCGCGAGACGGGTTTCGATCCCGGATCATGTCGGAACCATCGAGGACAACGAGCCTGTCACAGAGAAGCTCGGGTGAGGCCAAGGACTCGATGATCGATCGATCGCTCTCGCTCGTGACAACGGCGATGGGATCGGCATCCGCCAGAACGAACGCGAGCCTGTCGCGCGGACTGTCGAGATCGAGCGACAGATAGGCCGCCCCGGTCTTCAGGATCGCGAGCAGAGCCAGAATCAGCTGTTCGGAGCGGCGCATCGCGACTGCGATCCGGGTTTCTGGACCCGCGCCAAGATCGATCAACGCACGGGCAAGACGGTCTGTGTGTTTGTCGATGTCGCCGTAGCTGAAACTCGCTTCGCTGGCGACGATGGCGATGTCGGTGCGGGCTCGCTGGACTGCCGCCGCGAAAAGATCCGGCAGGGTCGCATCCGGCAGGTCGTTGCGGGTATCATTCCAGGTCGTTAGGATCTGCTCGTGCTCCGCAGGATCGAGAAACGACGCGGACTCGACCGGCGCATCCGGCTCAGCGACGAGAGCCGCGAGCAGGGAATGGAACTGCCTGCCAAACTGCGTGAGCTCCGCGGCGCTGCGACGGGAGCCGTTCGCCTTGAAATCGATGAGAATCTCGTCGTCACCCGGATGGTGATAGACGACGATGGCCAAATCATCGATCGGACCATTGCCCATGTTGCGAAGGCGCACTGTGGAGGTGCCGAAGCGGATTGGCCCATAGAACCCGCTGTAATTGACAAGGATCGAAGTGAGTTGCCCGCCCCGGCCGAATAAGCCGAGATCTCGTCTAACATCCTCCAGGCGCGTCCGCTGATGTCGGAGAGCCTCTTTGACCTGGTCCGCCATGGACGAGATCAGCTCTCTCCAACGAATGCCCCGAGGGACACGTGATCGCAAGGCGACGACGTTGGATACCGCCCCAGGGATGTTTCGTGTCTGAACGTCCGGGCGCGCCGCGACGGCAAAGCCGATGACGGTGTCGTCAGCATCCTTCCGAATC
>DATJYD010000222.1:0-3968 GCA_035499755.1 Fimbriimonadaceae bacterium | reverse complement strand
TCAAGCATGGGGGGTCATCTTGTCGTCGCCGAAGCAAGGACCGACGTTCTCATCTTCGGAAGCGCCAGCGGGTCTGGTAATCGGAGGTCAGTTTCTCGCCGGTCAGAACGGCGCGGACCATTTCGATCGGCATGATGTTCTCATGCAGGATCGCGTCGTGGAACTCACGGTTCGTCATCCGGCCGGAATCGACCAACTCCCGCCGTAGCGCCCGCAGTTGCAGGCCCCCCAGCATGTAGGCGACCTGGTAGAGCGGCGGGTAGTTGCCGTTGAACGAGCGGCGCACCTCGCCTTCCGCATTCGCGCGCTCGTGGCCGACCTGGTCGACGAGCATGTCGATGCACTGCTCGGCGGTCAGTTCGCCGAGGTGGAAACGCAGCGAGAACTGGATGCGCACGCAGCGGTGCATGCGCCAGAAGAGCATGCCCATCCGCTCCTCGGGCGTGCGTGGGAAACCGAGATCCCAGAGAAGCATCTCCCAGTACAATGCCCAGCCCTCGATCCAGAACGGGGTGTTGAATCCGCGCCGGTAGGGCCGGTAGCGCGCCATCATGAACCCCTGCATGTGGTGGCCGGGAATCAGTTCGTGCTGCACGGTCGCGCGCGCGAAGTAACGGTTGTTGCCGCGCATGCTCATCCGCTTGGCCTCATGCGACATCGAATCGGTCGGATAGGAGACGATGATCGCCTCTCCGCCGAGGAAGAACGGGTTTACGAGTTGCCGCTCGGGGGACATCATCTCCATCCGCCAGCTCTCCTCGGCGAGGGGCGGGATGGTCAGGAGGTCGCGGTCCTTGAGGAACTGAACCGCCTCGACCGCCAGCTCGCGGATCATCTGAGGCTGCTTGCCTGGCTCGACGTGCAGCTCC
Organism: Fimbriimonadaceae bacterium; assembly: GCA_035499755.1. Classification (GTDB taxonomy): domain Bacteria; phylum Armatimonadota; class Fimbriimonadia; order Fimbriimonadales; family Fimbriimonadaceae; genus JAEVZK01. The sequence goes on along the minus strand of DATJYD010000222.1, from coordinate 3,099 downwards.
TTGACATGCTCCAGCGCCTTGCGCCAGTCGTCGCCGAAGCCGAGTTCGCCCGCCGCCCTTTTCGCCTCGAGGAGGCACCAGGCGTACTCCTCGTCGGCAATCGCGAGAAGCTCCTCTGGCGAGTAGGGCAGCATTTCGAATCTAAGGGCATTCAGCAACGCCTCCCGGCCGATCGGATTGCCGACGATCGCGTTCTCGTCGTCCGGCTTAACGCCGAGGATCTTCTCCTTGATCGCTCCCGCGTAGGTCTCCAACTCCTTGTCGGCGGTCTTGTAGGGCTCGTCGCACCACCAGGTGAAGAGGGGGTCGTAGCCCTTGTAGAAGCTGAACCAGTTCTTCAGCGTCTCGCGCAGGTTCTTTACGGCGAGGGCGGCCTGGTTGCCCTCGAACTTGGAGCCCTTGAGCGAGTCTCCAAGGGTCGGAACAAGGTCCTTGAGTTGTTTCGCGAGATCGTTGAGCACGCCGGCCGCCTTCTCCGGCTCGACCGGCTCCATGCGGCGCCGGGCTTCGTCGAGATCGGTGATCGCCTTCGCGAACGGAATGAGGGCCGCGTACCTGGCTTCGTCTCGGGCTTCGTTCTCCAGAAGGTCGATCTGCTTCTCGCAGTAGTTGCGAAGAAGAACGTAGTCGGCCTGCCCGTCTCCCGCCAAGGTATCGAAGCCAATCGAGCTCAATTCCGTCAGGGAGTCGCGATAGAACGAGGTCAGGCGATCGCGACGGGTCTGAGAATGACGGACAATGTAGACCCGCTGCAGATTGCCGAGATCGGCCCAGAACCGTTCGATAAGCGTGCGCATGTCGGAAGTGGCGAGACTAGACACGGGGACAGCTTACTTCCGATCCCGTCTGCCATCGCACGCGAACCAGAGCCTTGGGGAAGGTGAGTATGCTCACGCCGTGAAGCACCTCACCTTGCTTCTGGCAGTCTTAATGGTTTCCATGGTAGCTACCGGTCAAACTCTCAAAACCCGATGGGCGGCGGGGATCACGCCCGAAAACGCCTGGCGCGAATATCCGCGGCCCCAAATGGTTCGGAAGGATTGGGTCAACCTGAACGGACTCTGGCACGTGGAGCTGAGGCATCCCGACCCGGCTCGGGAGTATCCCGTGATCAGCGGAACCATCCTGGTTCCCTACCCCGCTGAATCTCAGCTCTCCGGATTCCACCATAGCGTCTCGCCGGACCAGCTTCTGCACTACGAGCGAACCTTCGAGCGCCCCAAGGGCGACCGCGTTTTACTTCACTTCGAGGCGGTCGACTGGCTGACCAGGGTCTATGTCAACGGCAAGCTGGTGGGCGATCACACCGGCGGCTACGATCGCTTCACCTTCGACATCACGGACTCGCTTACTCACAGCGGTGACCAGAAGCTAGAAGTCGACGTCTGCGATCCAACCGACGAAGGCTACGAGCCGCGGGGCAAGCAAGCGCTCAAGCCGGAGGGCATTTTCTATACACCCACGACCGGGATCTGGCAGACCGTCTGGCTGGAGGGCGTGCCCCCCACCTACATCGGAGGATTGAAGATCGAGCCCCTCGCGAGCATGGACGAGGTGAACGTGTCCATCGAAGCCAAGGGAAACCTGAACGGCAAATTCGGGCGCGTCGAGGTGATCGATCGCGGCAAAGTGGTCGCCGAAGCCACAGCGCCTCTCGTTACCGAGTCGATCCCGCCGGAACGGCCGGGCCAGGGGGCACAACCGCTCCGCTGGCTTCTGAATGTGCCGGACGGCATCGCCTGGAGTCCCGAGAATCCCCACCTCTACGATCTCCGCGTCACCCTCCTCGACGCCGATAAGGAGCACGTCATCGACGAGGTCACCAGCTACTTCGGCTTCCGGCAGATCTCGCTCGTCAAGAACGACAAGGGCCAGCCCGTCATCGCGCTTAACGGCAAGCCGTATTTCCTGATCGGCACGCTCGATCAGGGCTTCTGGCCAGACGGCCTCTACACGCCGCCAAGCGACGAGGCCATGAAGTATGACCTCGAGGTGACGAAGCGGCTCGGCTTCAACATGATTCGAAAGCACGTCAAGGTCGAGCCGGAGCGCTGGTATTACTGGTGCGACAAGTTGGGAATCTGCGTGCTGCAGGACATGCCGAGCGGCGACAAGTTCATCGGTCCCAACGATCCCGACATCGATCGCTCGCCGGAATCGGCCGCGGACTTCCGCGCGGAGCTCAAGGCGATGGTAGACACCCACTTCAACCACCCCAGCATCGTTACTTGGGTGCTCTACAACGAAGGCTGGGGCCAGTGGAACACAGAGGAGATGACCCATTGGCTCAAGAGCCACGATCCAACCCGGCTCGTCGACGCGACCACGGGATGGACGGATCGCGGGGTCGGCGACTACAGCGACATCCACGACTATCCCGGCCCCGGAATTCCGAAGCCTGACCCTAACCGCGCTCTGTTCTTGGGCGAGTTCGGAGGTCTGGGTCTGCCTGAGCCCGGGCACATGTGGAAGGAAAAGGGCTGGGGTTACCAGAGCTTCAAGACAAGCGAAGAACTGACGAACCGTTTCGTCGAGATATTCGAGGGCCTTAAGAAGCTGGAAGGCGAGGGGCTATCGGGCGCGGTTTACACCCAGACGACCGACGTCGAGACCGAACTGAACGGCCTCATGACTTACGATCGGAAGGTCATCAAGATGGACGAACATCGCATCCGGCAGGCGATCGAAGCTCTGCGTCAGGCATCCCCACGCGAGACGGCGACGGCCGGCGGGTAGACGCCGGCCGAGAGGCTACTGCCTCCAGGCCGTCGATATCGGTGTTATCGCCAGGCGACGAGCGTTGCGGACTTCATCGCAATATGCCTGATTAACAGGTGCCCGGCTCCTGTCGGTCTCCGATGATCTGTTTTGGAGGAGGGTGGGTACTTCGAATGCTCGAAGCTCCTTACAGCGCCTGGCGAAAGCAGGGACCGTATGACTGACCATCTGGACATCCGCTCGCTCATCGTTGGACTACAAGCCGACCTCGTCGGTCCGTTGTTCTCGCGCGGTTGCCTTCTCGTTCCGCGGACGATGCCAAACCATGCGGTGACGATTCACAATCACCACCTCATGCGAAGCGTGATCCGGGACCTCGTG
>DATJYD010000221.1:0-6223 GCA_035499755.1 Fimbriimonadaceae bacterium | reverse complement strand
CGGCCTTTCTCTCCCTTGAACCACAGATAAAGCCGATTAAGCGCAGATGGAAAGCTACTTCCAGCCGGTCGCCGACTTGACAAGCTCTCGAATGCCCGAGAGCAGCCCAGGATCCGGAGACGAGAGGGCGGCGGTCACCGTCCCAGCCTTTCCCTGCCTCCTCATCGTTACGAGCCAATCAACCGTCATGGGCGCGAGTTCGTTGAGGCGCAGGAGATCTTCCTCGATGCGAATCGGAACGCTCAGGCCGGCACCTCGGTTTCGAGGATTGCTGTAATCGGGATACAAATCGCCCTCAGGGAGCGGACCTCCCGTTCTTGATGGCACCAAATGCATAAGCCGTTCCTGGGGTGAAGGCGTGCGCACGGGCGCCAGGCGGCGGTTTTCGCACTTCTTGGCTTCCTTGGAGAGTCTCACGAATTGCCGCCGGTCGAAGCGGGCAGTGTAGGTGCCTTTCTTTCCGTTGCGAATTCCCGTAAACGTGATTGTCCCGTCAGCCTTGACGTCGATCGAGTAGTCGGAGTCGAAAGAGAAGCCGGAGCGCGCCGACCCCCCCGCCGCGGGGCGGGTTGTGACCGAGCCTCCAGACCCAAGATGGTCTAGCAGGATCTCCGTGATCCCGTTCCCCGAGCCAAGCGCAACAAGCAGGGCCGCGACCATGCCTACATGGTAACACGCGTTCCATGCGCACTACACGATTCGCCGGCCTCTCCGCGTTGAGAACCGTAAGCGACGACACCGATAAGGCCGTGCCTCGCGCACCGCACTCCGAGGCCGCGAACAAGCGCTACAATATCGCAAATGGATTCCAAGCTCTCTCGCCGCTCCTTGCTCGCCGCCGCTGCTTCAACCGTCGCCGCTCCCGTTCTCGCCAGCGTCGCTCAGGGCAACCCGCCCAAGCGGCTCGTCGTCGGCTCCGGCGACTTCGTCTACGAGGTGCACCACGACTGGCTGACCCCGCCCGACGACATCAAGTGGGGCGACACCCACGGTCTGGCTATCGACTCCCATCACCGCATCTACGTCGCCCACACCGTGAATCCATCGAGCGTGAAACCGGATGCCGTCTGCGTCTTCGACGAGAAGGGCAAGTTCGTCAAGAGCTGGGGCAGCGAGTTCAAAGGCGGCGCCCACGGGCTCGATCTCCGGAAGGAGGACGGCCACGAGCTGCTCTACCACTGCGACATCAACCGCCGGCTGGTCGTCAAGACCGATCTCGAAGGCAACGTGATCTGGTCTAAGGGCGTGCCCATGGAGTCCGGCGTCTACAAGGACGCGAGCGGCTGGTGCCCGACGAACGTCGCCTTCCATCCCGAGGGGGACATCTACGTCGGCGACGGGTACGGCTCGTCCTATGTGCATCGCTATACGAAGGACGGCGACTACAAGGGCGTCGTGATCGGGCCGGGAACCGAGCCGGGCAAGCTGCGCACGCCGCACGGCCTTTGGGTCGATACCCGCTCCGGCCATCCCCGCCTCGTGGTCTGCGACCGCTCCAACCACCGGCTCCAATACTTCACTCTCGACGGCCAATTCGAGAGCCTGCTGATGGCGGGCATGCGGCAGCCCTGCCACTTCCATTACAAGAAGGACCTGGCCTTGGTGCCCGATCTCGACGCCGTCGTGACCATCCTCGACAGCCACGACAACGTGGTCGCGTCGCTCTGCGACGGCAGGGGGGACCCGGAGTTGCGCGGCGCCCCCCGCGACAAGTTCATCCCCGGCCACTTCGTCCACCCCCACGCGGCGATCTGGATCAACGACCGCGACATCCTCGTCGTCGAGTGGGTGCCGATCGGACGGGTGACCCTGCTGAAGAAAGTCTAGAGTTTGGGATTTTATTATTCCCTCCCGAATCGGGTGACTTACGGGGAGGGAATGAAAGGCGGGAGCCAGCCACCTGGACTGCCGAAGCGCAACGTTGTTCTGCCGCCTTCGAGACGGTTGGCCTGGCGCGGAATCAAGGCCTTCAGACCTCCAGTAGGATACCGGCGCTCCCGGCTACCTCGATCACTCGCCTTTCTCCGACCCCACTCTTACGAGGGTGCCTGGCATTAGGTCGACAATCGCTGCTCCCAGCGCCGGGACTAGCGGGAGGAGGCTATCGAGATCGGTGTCACGGCTGTCGAGCAAGAGAACGGAGATCGTTCGGCCAGCCAAGTTCTGCTGAGTGGCGAATCCCTTGTCGACAGTGATGAGGGCGTCGAACCCGGCGGCCTGTGCCGCGTCCAGCAGCTTGCCGTTCTTGAGTTCGGCCCATCCCATTTGTCCCGCTCGCTGAACATCATGGCCAGGCAGAAAGCGAATGAGCGGACGAGGAACGCAGTGGTCCAGGATCAGCTTCATGCGGAGAGGTCGTAGCCGAGATCCTGGTTCAGGCGCTTCCGCTCCCAGTCCAATACAGCTTCCGCTTGCTCCCGGGTGACGTCAGGGAAGTGGTCGAGGAAGACGTCGACCGACTTCCCTTTCATAACGTAGTCGAATAGGCTTTTCGCGAATACGCGAGTGCCGGCGAACCGCACCGCGCCGTGCAAGGTGTCAGGCGTGCTTACGAGAACGCCTCTCAGCTCTCTAGGTACCGTCATCTCCTCACGTGTGCCACATTTGATGATACGCCCAAATCCACACTGGACCGCCGAAAGCCCGTATCCATCACCATCACGTAGCAGAAAGAAAGATGATGATACAAATCTACGCAACGAGTTCGTCGATCACCTGGCCGTAGACGTCGGTCAGGCGGAAGTTGCGGCCCTGGAACTTGTAGGTTAAGCGGGTGTGGTCGAGGCCGAGCTGGTGGAGGATCGTCGCGTGCAGATCGTGCACGGAGACCGGGTTTTCGGTGACGTCGTAGCCGAGGTCGTCGGTCGCGCCGTAGGAGAGCCCCGGCTTGAATCCGCCTCCCGCCACCCACATCGTGAAGGCGTGGGGATGGTGGTCGCGGCCGGGATAGGGTGAGCCGCCGCGGCCCTCGTTCATGGGGGTGCGGCCGAATTCGCCACCCCAGACGACGATCGTCTCGTCCAGCATCCCGCGCTGCTTCAAGTCCTTGATCAGCGCCGTCGCGGCTTGGTCAGTCTGGTGGCACATGTCGGGCAGGCCGTGCTTGAGGTCGCTCGCCTGGTCGGAGCCATGGGTGTCCCAGCCCCGGTGGTAGAGCTGGACGAAACGCACTCCCCGCTCGACAAGGCGGCGGGCGAGGAGGCAGTTGTTGGCGAAGCTCTTCTTGCCCGGCTCGACGCCATACATCTCCTGAACCTCTTTCGGCTCCTTGGAGATGTCCATGAGGTCGGGCACGCTGGTCTGCATCTTGTAAGCGAGCTCGTATTGAGAGATCCGAGTCTCGACCTCGGGATCGAGCGACTCCTTGTACTCCATCTGATTAAGGTCGCGGATCGCATCGAGGGTGTCGCGCCGGATCTCGCGGGTCACGCCGTCGGGGTCCCGCACGAACAGCACCGGCTCGCCCTGGGAGCGGAACTCGACGCCCTGATAGACGGTCGGCAGGAAGCCGCTGCCCCAGCACGACTTGCCTCCGTCGGGGTTGCTGATGCCGGAGATGAGGACGACGAATCCGGGGAGGTCCTGGTTTTCGGTGCCAAGGCCGTAGGTCAGCCACGAGCCCATGCTCGGCCGGCCGGGAAGCTGGAATCCGCAGTTCATGAAGAGCTGGGCGGGGGCATGGTTGAACTGGGTCGTGCTCATCGAGTGGATGAAGGTGACCTCGTCGGCGATCGTCTTCAGGTGAGGAAGAAGCTCGCTGATAACCTGCCCCGACTTGCCGGCCTTCTCGAACGTGAACGGCGAGCCGAGCAACTTGGGCGTGCCCTGGATGAAGGCAAAGCGATCGCCCTTGAGATACTCGGCCGGACAAGGCTGGTGGTCGTACTTGACGAGCATCGGCTTGTCGTCGAAGAGGTCGAGCTGGGACGGAGCGCCGGCCATGAAGAGATAGATGACGTTCTTCGCCTTGGCCGGGAAGTGCGGCTTCTTCGGCGCAAGTGGGTTATCGTCCGCCGTCGGCACGAGCGCAGCCATCAGGCTCTCCGAGAGCATCGAAGAGAGGGCGACCGTGCCGAGGCCGTAGCCGACCTTCTTGAAGAGCGTGCGGCGGGTGATCTGCTTCAGGATTTCGCGTTCGTATTCACTCATGGCCGTTCAAGTCCCAATTCCAAAATCCAAAATCCAAAATCCAGGCTCGGTTCATCCTTTCGTCACCGTCTCGTCGAGGTTCAGGAGGACGTTGCCGATCATCGTCCAGGCGGCCTGCTCCGGAGTAGCGGCAAGCTTCTTGGCATCGGCCGGGTCCTTGCGATAAGCAGTTGCCAGCTTCGTGAGAGCCGCGGAAAGCCGGGTGAGTTCCGCGTCGGTTGGACGACGCCCCGTGCACAGAAGAAAACCGTAGCTCAGCTTCCGCTCAGTGCTCGAGCCGCCTTCCTTTATCATCCGGACCCCGAGGGCTTTGGCGGCTTCGAACATCGCCTCGTCGTTCAACAAGGCAAGAGCCTGAAGTGGGGTATTGGTGCGAATCCGCCGGACCGTGCATTCCTCGCGGCTCGTGCCGTCGAAGTTGAGCATAGCCGGATAGGGCGAGGAACGCTTCATGAAGGTGTAGAGCCCGCGCCGGTAGCGATCCGGGCCTTTGCTCTCCATCCACTGCTCGTCGTTGTAGGGCGTATCCCAGACGCCATCCGGCTGGTAGGGGAAGACGCTCGGCCCGCCGATCTTGAGGCTGATCAGGCCCGATGCGGTCAGGATGGTGTCGCGGATCGTCTCCGCGTCGAGCCGAAATCTCGGGCCGCGTTCGAGGTAGACGTCCTGCGGGTCCTTTTCGATCAGCGCGGGCGTCGCTGCCGAGGATTGGCGGTAGGTGGAACTCGTGACGATCATCCTGACCATCGCCTTCATGTTCCAGCCCTTGTCCATGAACTCGCAGGCGAGCCAGTCGAGGAGGGGCTGGTCGCTCGGCTGCGAGCCCTGGGTGCCGAAATCCTCGCTCGTTTCCACGATGCCGCGGCCGAAGAACTGCTCCCAAAGGCGGTTCACCTCGACGCGGGCGGTGAGCGGGTTACCGCGACTGACGAGCCATTTGGCGAGATCCAGCCGGGTCAGCACCGGCCCCGCCGGTGGGCTCGCGTTGTCCTCGATGCTGGGCCTAGGCGCGGGGTCGGCCTCGGCTTTGGAGTACGCGGACTTGTCCGCGCTTTCATCTGCGGGACCCGTCCCGCTGCTGGCGAAAAGGCGCCGGCTGTCGGGGGAGATCACGCCGGCAGCGCGCTCCGACTTGTCCAACCCGTTCGACACGTCCGGTTGAGCCGCGGACAGCACGGCAGGGTACGCCGCCGTCACGAGGTCCGTCTTGCTCAGAAACTCACCGCGCGAGTGGACGTACGCGGTCAGGGGTCCGGGGTGGGGACGGTCCTGCATGACGAGTGCGGTCGGGATCGCGTCATCGAGCTTGGCGAGATCCCGTTCGAGCCCGGCGACGCGGCCCCGGTCGGCTTCCAGTTCCGGAGCGATACTCCGATAGTAGTCCTTGAGTGCCTGAACCGCGGGGCCGTCCGCGCCGCTTACCTGGAGCAAGCCGCGGATCTTGGGCGGGACATAGGCGGTGGCCGGCTCATCCTGATCGCTGAGCGAGACCCGGAATCGTCCGAGCAGGTGCTCTCCGCCCGGCCAGTGCTGGCCGATTACGACCTCGACCGGTGTATCCTGCTGGACTGCGACCGGCTTGGCGAATTCGAGGATCAGTTCATGGGACTTGCCGATCTCAGGCAGGACCGCCCAGCCGAAGTTCGGGTCCGCCCCGTTCACCTTGGCCGCGCCGTAGTCCTCTTGATCGTGATCGGCGACCGCGCGCGCCAAAGCGATCTCCTGAGATCCGACCTTCACCCTCACCGTCGAGATCACGAAGTTGCCGTTCGGGGAGCGGCCGGGGCCATGGGACGGTAGCGCGTCGCTCGCGAACGCTTCGATGTCGATGCCGGTGATCCGGCGCAAGTCGGCCTTGCCCCCGATCGTGTAGTCGTCGATCGCGGGGAGCTTGCCGGTCGAGGAGACCACGCCATAGCCGTCGCTCTTCAGGGTCGCGCCGTTCTTGGACTGCAGCGTCGAGGGCTGCAAAACCGTCCACTGGAGCCCGCGCTTAGCCTCCGTGTACCACTTGGCGAAGCCGGATTGAAGCTCGGGCGTCCAGATCGCCATGCGCCGCTTCAGTTCGGCGATC
>DATJYD010000220.1:0-5640 GCA_035499755.1 Fimbriimonadaceae bacterium | reverse complement strand
CGCCGTCCGCCAGAGACAACGAGAAGCGCAAAAGACCCAGCCGGAGGAACTACCTGACTCTGGCAAGTGTCCTTCTAATTGTATAGGTTCGCGTCGCAGCAGACTTATACAAAAAGCGCTACAGGAGCAAAACGCACCCGTTCAATGTCTTCAATGGTCAATACGCTCGATCCGCGAGAATTGGCACGGTTTAACGACCTGATGTCGGAAACCTACCGCAAAGTCTATAACATGGCTTTCCGGCTGGTCGGGAACCGTGCCGACGCGGAGGATCTTACGCAAGAGGCTTTCTACCGTGCCTATCGGAGCTTCGGCGACTACGAGGGCGACCGCCCGTTCGAGAACTGGATTTTCCGGATCGTGACTCGGCTTTTCCTCGACTTGCTCCGCAACCGCCGCCGACGAGTGAAGGCGGTGTCTTACGACACGCCGCTCCAGTCGGCGGGGGGCGAAGAGAACCTCTACTTCGACATGGCCGATGTGAAGGCCAATCCCGAACAGGAGGTTATCAGCGAGACGTTCTCGGAAGACCTGCAGCGCGCGCTCGATTCGTTGAGCGCGGAGCAGCGGCTGCTCGTCACGCTTGCCGACGTGGAGGGAGTGCCTTACAAGGAGATCGCGGAAATGTTGGGCAAGCCGGTCGGCACGATCCGGTCGCGCCTGCACCGGACGCACAAGCAGATCCGGCTTCGGCTCGAACAGATCCGCCGCTCGGAAGCGAAGCAGGACCCAGGAGGCAAGCCCTTTCTCGGGTTCTCGGTAGCCTGAGTCGACGCGCGAATCTCCGCTCACGGTTTTGGGCGATTCGGACAGACGCGCTCCGGCGCCGGCCGAGTGAACATCGGGCAGCTTCGAACGTCAGGCAGTTTCGAGTTGTCCTTTCGTACGTCGCTGGTCGCCTTTTTGGGCGTGGTTGCGGCCGTCCTTTTGGCTGGGGCCGGCTGCGTCGCGGCAAGAGCCGTGGGCATGAGGATAGCGGCTGGGCGGTTGATGGCTCGCCAGTTTCGCCGAGGAGCGGCCGATGCAAGCGGGACCGATCTGACCATTGGCGGCTTGAGTGTTTCCGTCTGGCGGCCGCCCGTCAGCCGCAGGGCGCCCCTCGTTATCTTTTCCCACGGGTTTCACGGCTCCAGCCGCCAATCCGTGTTTCTGATGAAGGCGTTGGCCGGTCACGGCTATCTGGTGATCGCGCCCAACCACCGGGACGCGATTCGGCGCGGCGGACCCGCCGCTGGGATCCGCCCGGAGCAGGGCTTTGGCGATGTGAAAGCCTGGACCGACGCGACCTATCGCGACCGCGGCGACGACATCAAGACGCTGCTCGCGAACTTGAGGAAGGACCCGACCTGGTCGAGCCGGATCGATTGGAGCGAGGTCGCCCTCTGCGGGCACTCGCTCGGCGGATACACGGTGCTCGGTTTGGCCGGCGCCTGGCCGAGTTGGAAGCTTCCCGGGATCAAAGCCGTCGTGGCGCTGTCGCCCTATGCCAACCCGTATATCGATCGTAAGACGCTGCACGGGATTTCGGCGCCGGTGATGTATCAGGGCGGGACGATCGACTTCGGGATCACTCCCCTCGTGAAGAAACCGGGCGGCGCCTACGAGCTAACGCCGGCGCCCTGTTGCTTCGTCGAATTCCAAGGGGCCGGGCATTTCGCATGGACCGACCTCAATCCCAAGTTCCAGCCGAGCATCATCTACTACACGGAGGCCTTTCTCGACCGGTACGTGAAGGGCTCGTCAGCCGAGTTCTCGAAGAAGCTCGGAGACGTATCTCAGATTCGGGTCAAGTGAATTTGCACTTGCGCCGCGGTAGCGTGCAACTGTCAATATCCGATTCGGGGCTTGAAACCCCGTGGTGCCCGAGCTACCGGGAAAGCCAAGCCTGCCGGTACCAATTCCAGTCTACGCTATCGGTCGTGTAGTCGGCGAACAAGGCGACGCCATCGACTCCGGCCGAGTCGCGCACGCCTTTCAAGGCTAGCTTCAAGTTCTCGGCGCGCGGATTGTGAGAGCGCCCGCCGCGAATGTAGGTTGGCAGCCCCATCAAGACCCGGCACGAGGCGACTCGAGGGATATGGCTCGGTTGCTGCGCAATCAGCCATTCATAGCTTCTCGGCGTGAAGAAGCCGGTGTCATAGCCCATCACGGCGATCTGATCGCATCGGCTCTCTACCTGCCGAAAGTAGTCCGGAAGCCAGCCATACCTGCCCAGCGGCCACGGGTACCAGACCGGCGCGGCGACCGAAATGAGGCTATTCGGAAGGGCCGACCGCGTTGCGTCCAGGAGGTCCAGGAAGCCGGGGTCGCCGCTCGGGCAAGGCTCGTAATCCCATTGGACGCCGTCGAAGCCGCATTGGCCGGTTAACCAGCGGGCCTGATCCACCGCTTTCGCTCGGACAACCGGATCGGTAAGCCGCACCGTCGCAGGGACGTAAACCCAGGCGATCGCCTTGATCTTCGCCTCTCGGATCGTCCTGGTCAGTTGAGCGGCAGACGGATAGCGGAATTCGAGCGAGCCATCGGGTTTGAGGGATCGCACATGGAAGTAAGCGAAGGCGATCTGATCGCTCCGAAGACGCTCGGCGAGGCGTTGCACCGCGCCAGGTGGTTGCTCGCCGAAATACCAGGTGTAGCGGAGCCACAGCCCGTTCTGGCCTCGGTTGAAGCTTCGCCCAGTGAGATAGCGGCCGTACGGATAGGCGAAATAGTCGACAGTCAAGAGGGCGAGGATCAGGGCGAAGCCGGCGAGGAGCAGAATCCGCCTCCTTGGCCGGGGCCGTCTGCTCGCCCGAGCCATCACTCGACTCCGAGGATCACCTTCGCGGCTTCGGACAGGCGCTCCCGGGTCTCGGGCCGAATATACCGGCGCTGGTCCACCTGCTGCGGATGATGACGACGGACGAAATAGGAATGGACGGCTCGCCTCGGCCGGTCTGTCCGGTTGAGCGTCCCCCCGTGCCACGTATGGCTGTTGAAGACGACGACGGTTCCGGCGGGGGCCAGGAGCAGCTTTTCCCGCGGGTGGAGGGCGCTGGTATCGGACATCTCGTCTTCGGGCAGCTTCGTTTCCCAGAGCTGAGAGCCGGGGACGACGCGGGTCGCGCCGTTGTCCTCGGTGAAGTCGTCGAGGAGCCAGATGCTGTTGCAGACCTGGAACTCCCCCGGCTGTTCGAGCCGGCCCCAATCGGCGTGCAGATTCTGGAGTCCTTTCCCGGGCAGGGCGAACCGGGCGTTCAGGGACGACAGCTTCAGATCGCCGTCGAGGACGTGGGCGATCGCCGCGAGCACCTTCGGATGGGTGTAGAAGATGTCGAAGACCACGCCCTTGTTGACGAGGTCGCTGAGTCTGGCTGTGCCCAATTCCTGGTGAGCCTCGAGGCCGGCCCGGTCGCCTTCTTCTTCCAGGAGTTCTTCGAGCCTCGCCGCGATCGCCTCGCGCTGTGGCGCGGCGAGTACGCCGGAGATCGGGAGGAAGCCGTCACGATCGAGTTGCTCGACCTCGCCGGCCGTGAGCAGATCGGAGCGCGCGCCGAGGGATTGAAGGGCTTCGGAAACCGTCATGGGGATAGCGTAGCCCATCCCGCGCGCCTTGGGACCCCAGGGCATGGTTTGGGGGGAGCTTCGGGGTCTGAGCGTGGAGGTTGAAACAGCCCCGTGCGCCGGTTATGGGGTGAGATCCGAGGTCCTTCGCTTCGAACCTCGCCCGGCTCGGTTATCCGCTCAGGATGACGCGATCCGATCTGCTCGTCCGTGACCGGCAACCTAGGCCAGAGAGTGCGCTATGGGTTGGGGAGAGGTTCTGGCCCGAGGCGGGTGACGCGGTCCGGGCTCCCGGTTCCAATCACTTCGGCGATCGTCTCGGCATCGGACATGTCGATACGAATGAGGGGGGTTCTGGATCCGGCTTCGATCCGCCACGCGCCGAGGTCGGGAATCGCGAAACCCAGGCTTTCGGCTCCGCGGTCGGTCGCCATCCGCCACACCTCTTCGGGAGTCAGGGGCGCTTCGCGGAGGGCGGCGACCTCCAGGGCGCAGCGCATTTCCGCGAACATGTCGATGGGGCCGCTGCTGGCCGCCGAGTCCAACCCCAGCCCGACCGGCACGCCGGAGTCGAGCATCTCCCTAACCGGAGCCGCCGGGCAGTTCAGCGCGACGTTCGACCGCGGGCAATGAGCCACCGAGACATGGAGGGACGCCAGCAGTTCGACCTCGGATTCGTCGAGAGCGCAGCAATGAATGAACTGCGCGTTCTCCCGCACAAGCCCAAGTTCGTCCAAAATCGCGATCAGCCTCTTGCCGGGGGCGCTGTATCCCACCCCAAGTCGGCGATAGGTTTCCGCGATGACCCCGGTCCCGTAGAGGGTCAGCTCATTTTCAAGGTCCGTCTCCGCCACGTGCATGCTGAACGGCTCCCCCGCGGTCGCGATCCCGCGAAGCGTGTGCTCGTCGACCGTTTGGTAGGCATGGGGAGAAATGTAGCTCGGGATGTTCCAACCCAGCGCCCGAGCCGCCATGCTCTGCTCGAAAGCGCGACCCAGTGAGGCCATCACGCGCGCGTGTGGTCCCTCCGGCTCGAACCGGGTGATGACCTCCTGAAAGACCACACCGCCCAGCCCGGTCGCGGCCATCGCCTCGGCGGCGAACGGCCGGTCGGAGTGCTCCGCGATCACCGCGATTCCGGTCCGTCGATTCTCCTCGGCGGCCAATCGACAGTCCGCGCGCACCCCTTCGAGATCTTGAGCACGCTTGGCCTCGGTGATCTCCCGAATCCATGGCCAGTATTCCCTCTCCCGCATCTTGCCCTGGAGACCGCGATATTCGAGATGGGAATGGGCGTTCACGAAGGCCGCCGAGAGGACGTAGGGCTCAGGCTGGCGGCTCGACGCGCGGATCTCACCGATGACGCCGCGCTCGACGACGACCTCGAGTCCGCGTTCGAGCCGGCCGCCCAGAACCACCGCGTAGGGACGAAGAACCACCCGCTCAGTGTTGCATGCGCCGCTTTACAACTGAACGTTCCAGGCGTCCTGAAGCTGGTCGGCGGTGACCGACTTGGCGTGCATGTCGCCGTACAGGCAGTTGTAGCGGTAGTTCTGGCGCAGGCTCATGAACGTCTCGAAGTCATCGGTCGGAAGGGCCGCGCGGTATGGGACGTGCCAGCTGCCGGAGCCGTCGAACATGACGTTCACCTGGGCCGGGAGTTGAAACTGGGTGTCGGAGAAGTAGCGAAAGGCGATTTCGGTTCGGAAGAAATAGCTCGAACCATAGATCGCGAACATCGACGGCGCCGACTCGAACGGTCGCGGGAAGTTATCGTCGAGGACGTGGGTCCCGGTATCGGCGGGGCAATGGAAGACGTCGTTGCTCTTCGTGTAAGGATTGAGGGCTTCCGGCATGAGCGGCATGTAAGGAATCTGCGCCTCGAACGCCGGGAATTGGTCCCACTGGTGGGGCTGCCACTTGTCGGAGGCATCGACGGCGTGCGGAAAGATGTCGTCGTAGTCCGACATGTACATGGTGATCGCGTCGCCGATCTGCTTCAGGTTGCTGATGCAGGAGGTCTGCTTCGCCATCGCCTTGGCTCTCGCAAAGACAGGAAACAGGAGCCCAGCCAGGATCGCGATGATCGCGATCACG
>DATJYD010000219.1:0-11719 GCA_035499755.1 Fimbriimonadaceae bacterium | reverse complement strand
GGCGGCAAGAAGGTGTTCGTCTCAGGCGCCCGGCCGGCCCCGGCGAACCATTAGCGGGCGGGAGTGTTGCGCTACCGGCTGATCGGCTTTGCGGTCGGATTTCTCCTCGCGGTCGCGATTGCGGGCTGGATTGGCCGGTGGCGCACCACTCCGCCCCGCGTCCTCCCGGAAAGCAACGGCGAGATAGCGACGGTCGAGATTCAATACACGCGCGCTGCCGCGCCCGACGCTTGGCCCTGCCTCAAGTCGTTCCTGACCCAGCTTCCGACGAGCGTGGAACTGATCGCGGTCTGCGGAGACGAGGCCGACGCAGCGACTTTTCGAAAAGCCGCGCGGGAGTTGCCCCCAAGAAAGACGGAGGTCGTCGTGGTCGGCACGCCGATCACCGGTTGGAGCAAGGACCGGTTCCTCGTGGCGCAGGGCCGGGAGACCGAGCTTGTCTGCCCGGCCGCCTGGCCTTCGCCTCTGCCGGATCGGGTCAACGACGCCAAGGTGGCGCGAGCGATTGCCAGGCAGTGGCCAGACCGGTTCGAGACGACGCAAGCCGATCTCGTGTTCGATGCCGGAGACATCCTCTGCGCGGACACCAAGGTGCTCGTGAACGACGAGTTGCGCGCCAAGAACCCCCTGGCGGCGGACTGGCTTAGCCGGGTCGCCACAATCACGGGCCGTGCGCCGGTCTGGCTGAAAGGCTCTCCCGGCCATCATATCGGCATGTTCGCCGCTCCTCTTGGCGATCATACGGTCGTCGTCGGCGATCCGGACCTGGGCCAAAAGCTATGGAAGCCGGAGATGGCGAAGCTGCTCGGCCGGGCGGATTTCACCCTTGCGACCACGGAGCCGTTCCGGCGCGCGATCGCCGACCTTCAACAGGCCGGCTTCGAGGTCGTCCGCACGCCCCTCATCCCGATCGAACCGAAGGTCTACGTGACCTACACCAACGGCATCTTCGAAGTGCGCGGCGGCGAGGCGACCGTCTACATGCCGTCTTACGGCGTGCCCGCTCTCGATCAGGCCGCGTCCCAAGCCTACGCCTCGGCGGGGCTCAACGTGCATCCGGTGGCCGTGCGAAGCGTCTTCCGATGTTGCGGCACGATCGGGTGCCTGGTCAACGTGCTGGATCGAGACTAAGCGGCGACTTGCTTCGCGGGGCAACCCTTGCCGCTACTGTGTCAGCCGTTTACTCGCCGCGCTGCTGCCTGCGCGTCGCGAGGACGGCGCGCTGATGCGTGGAAAGGGCCGAATTGAATTGCTCGCCGGGCTTCTCGCCAACCTGCGGCACCGAGCATCCGGCTAGAAATGTCGCAGCGGCGAAAGTGACAAGGAGGAGCAGAGCCTTCGTTCGAGTTGTCATGGGCGTTCCGGCGAGCCGGCGGAGAATGGCTCTCCGCCGGGCTAGAGAAGGGGTCCTAAGGGACTTGCGTGAAGTAGGAAGGGTTGAACCAGTCGGCCACGGTCTGGCCGCACGTCTCGTTGATGCTGTTGACCGGATAGCCGCTCGTGTCGCTCTGGAACGTGGAGTAGTCCGACGGCGCGTTCGGGTCGTAGCACCACTTGAGGGCATCGGTCATCGAAGAGGCTCGCGATACGTAATAGACGCCGTCCGGGGCGGTGTAATTGCCCGCGATCATCGAGATGCTGTGGCTGTGGCCGTCCACGAAGGTGTAGTTCAGCTTCATGTTGTGACGGATCTTGCTGGTACCGGCGGGGCCGTCTGGGCCGGAGAAAGCGTTGTCGTTGGCGTCAGACATGCTTCCCGTGTCGTAGCTGTCTCCAAAGGCGACCATGTCGGCCGGGGTAAGGATCGCGGAGAGGTTCTTGCCGGGCCGGTAGGTGCCACCGCCGGTTGCGGGGGCCTGACTGGTTAGCCCCCAGCCGCTGTCGCTGACGAAGCCGTCGTCGTAGCCGTAGCCCGGTTCGTAGTAAGTCGATGCGGCAGGCTCGTATTTCTTCATCTTCGCGTCGACGAGCGTGCGATCCGGGCAATAGATGATTCCGAAGTTCTTGATGTAGGGCTGAAGCAGGTCGAACCAGTAGCCGCCGGAGGCCCAGTTGCCGGTGGCGTTTACGGTCACGGAGTTTTTGAACATGACGGAGTTGTCGTCATAGTCGTCGGCATACATGAGGAAGGCCAGGCCCTGCTGCTTGTTGTTGCTGAGACAGGCCGTCTTCTTGGCAGCTGCCTTCGCCTGAGCGAAAACCGGGAAGAGAATCGCGGCAAGAATTGCGATGATTGCGATCACGACAAGTAATTCGATGAGAGTGAACCCTCTGCGCATGGGGAGACCTCCTGGACGCGTATCACTCATAGGCTAGCGTCCGGGTGTTTGGGCCAAGTTAAGGGATGGTTATCGGAGCATTAACGTTAAGCCTCGGCAGATGGGCTATTCGAACTTTTTGGGGCACGGCCTTATTCGCTCCTTAACAGGCCGGTAATAATCTCGGTTGCCGACTCTCCAGAATCCATTCGAGGAGACAGGATAAGACCGATGATACAAACACTCCTTTCCCTAGCGCTCTGCGCCGCCGCTCCCAAGGCCCTGTTGACGCCCGATCAGCCGATGGCGGTGCCGGGCGGAGCCGCGCATTTCGATTTTATGAACATCGACCCGACGAACCGGCTCGTCTTCGCCGAGCATCCTGGCAAGTCGCAAGTCGTCGTTGTGAACCTCGACACCAAGTCGATCACAAACGTCGACCTGGAAGCGGAATGCAACGGGATCGGCATCGATGCCGCGGGCAAGCGGGCGTTTGCCGCGGGACCGGGAAAGACCCTCGTCCGCATCGATCTGACCACGCTCAAGAAGACCGGCAGCTTGGCGCTGGACGGCCCGGGCGACTGCGTCCAATACGACGCGAAGCGCGGCGTGGTCTATGTCGACAACGACGACGGCACGAATCTATGGGTCGTCGATCCCGACACGATGAAGCTCAAGGGCGCGGTGACGATCAAAGAAGCGCCCGAGTACATGGAGATCGATCAGTCGAACAACCGGATCTTCCAGGCGATCAAATCCACGAGTAGCGTTCAAGTGATCGATCCGGACTCCCTGACCGTGCTCGCGGAGTGGGGGCTCGGCGATCTGACGAGTCCGCACGGGCTCGCCCTCGACCGCAAGGCCGGACTCGTGTTCGTCGCGGGGAAGAACGGCAAGCTCGACATCCTGAGCATGAAGACCGGCAAGATCCTGAACACGGTCAATATCGTGAACGGGAGCGACCAGATCGCCTACGACGCCGGCCTCAAGCGGGTCTATATCCCGGGCGAGTCGAAGATCCAGATCGTTCAGATCTCGGGCGACAAGGGAGCGGTCGCCGGAGATGTCCCGGTCGGCAAGGACTGCCATCGGGTTGCGATCGATCCGAAGACCCATGACGTTTGGGTCGCCTATCAGGATGGGACCGACAGCTTCGTGCAGCGGTTCGCGGCCGGCTAGGGCCTGGAATGACGACATCGGAAATCAAGGAGGCTCCCAAAGCGCCGCGCAACCGACGCTTGTGGATCCTGCTCGGCGTGTTGGGCTTGCTGGTCGCCATCGCGGGCTTTCTTGGACGCCCGACGGACGAAATGGCGACGGTAATGCGGCTCAAGTCTCTGATCTACCGGCAGAATTCGGTCATCGACAAGGACGATCCCAGCGACACGGGCCAGACGATCTTCCTCCTTCGGGCGACGCCGGAGGAGATTCGGGAGGTCTATCCCAGCTTGGACGTCTCGGCCGGGGCGCGGTCGCCTTTTCCGATGCAGGCGGGCAGGCACGCGACGATCGCCAGGCTGGGCAGCAAGGGTCTGCCGGGGCCGAAGGAGGAATGGAGCATCGTGGTGGAGGGCGACGACCGGCCGTGGTATCAGCAGTTCGTCGCCCGCCTCCGCAGCCGGATCGGGCTGTAGCTCTAAGGGTTAGGCGGCCGGCGGCAGGGCGTCGCGGTTGACGACTTCGAGGATCGCGTCGCGAAGAAGCTCGGGGCTGCACGGCTTGGTAAGGAAGCGTGCGATCTCGGCTTCGTCGAGGGCGCGTCGGAGCGTGTTCTGATCGGCGTTGCCGGTCAGCATAATGCGGGCCGCGTCGGGCTGGATCTCACGCACGAGCCTCAGAAACGCGATCCCGTCCATGCCCGGCATCTGCATGTCGGCGACGATCGCGATGAACGGGCCATCCTCGTCGAGGCATTTCAAGCCGGCATCCGCACCGCAGGCGGTCAGGACATCGAAATCCCGGCGGAGCTTCCGGGCGATCGCGGCGAGCAGGTGAGGCTCGTCGTCGACGAAAAGAACTTTTCGGTTAAGCAGCGGAGTTCACCTCCGGAGATTCGTTCCAATCGGTGAAGGCGTTTCGCTTACCGACGAGAGACAGGTACTCGCGATCTATGCGCTCCGGCTCGCCGAGCGTGAAGGCGTTGGCCGCGTGAAGGATCGTGGTCAGGGAGAAAACGAGCACGGGAGACTGCCGAGGGCGCTCATGGAATGCCACGGCCTCGACGATGTGATTTTGAAATCCCCAAAGCCCGAGTAGATAGGCGCCGACCTCCGGATGCGACAGCCCGAGTTGGCGGTTCTCCGCTTCTTCCGACGGCCACCATTCCCGCCGGTCTCTCAGGATCGCGTCGTATTCATGGGGGAAGGCCTGGGCGAGGACGATCTTGCCGATATCGTGAAGCATCCCGGCGAGGAGCGCGTCCTCTTGATCGCGGAGGGTCATGCCCTCCCGAATCGCGATCCTCCGGCAAAGCGACCCCACCTCCAGGGAGTGGAGGAAAAGCTCCTTGAGCGGCCGCTCGCCGAGAACGTTCTCGAAACCGTCGAAGGCTTTCACCGCCGCCGCTAAGCCGCGCACGACGTCGAGACCCAGATACGAAACGGCATCGACGATGCTGTCCATCGGACGAGGTTTGACGAAGAACGAGGAGTTGACGAGCTGCATGACTCGGGCCGTCAAGATGAGGTCCTTGGCGACGACCGCGGCGACGTCCCGCACGGTCGAACCCTCGGTGCCCAGAACGTGCATCAGCTCTTCGTAAGTCGAGGAAAGGCAGGGAAGCTGCATGGTGCGCCCGACGACGTCGCGGATCGAGGGGCTGCTCAGGAGTTCCCGGACGCGCTTCGCGCGGTGAAGCGTGTTGACGAGCGTTTCGGCGTCGCACGGCTTGGCGAGGAACTGGTGAGCGACGATCGCCGACTGCATGATGACTTCACGATCGGTGTGGCCGGAGAGGATCAGCCGGACCGCCTCGGGGTATTGCCTCGCGATGCGGTTGAGCAACTCGACGCCGTTCATGTGGGGCATCCGCATGTCAGAGACCACTACGTCGGCGGGGGTTTCGGCCATGATCCTCAGGGCCTCCTCTCCCGACAGGGCCGTGTGAACTTCCCACTGATCGCGGAGACGCCGCATCATGCGACGGAGTCCCTCGATCACGTGGGGCTCGTCATCGACGAAGAGCAGTCGCGTCATGCGGCCTCCACTTCGAATTGGGTTTCCTCTTGTCTTGCCATCGCGTCGAACTCCCGTAGGAGCGTCTCCACCGATAAAAATGCGTCGTGGACGGCCGGATCGAACTGGGTTCGGCGGGCTTCCGCAATCTTCTCCGTGGCCGTGACCCAACTGAACGAGGGCTTGTAGGGTCTTTGCGAGCGGAGCGCGTCGAGAACGTCGGCGAGCGCGACGATTCGGGCCGTCATCGGAATCTCGTCCCCCTTGAGTCCGCGCGGGTAGCCTGCGCCGTTCCACCACTCGTGGTGGCACATCGCGATCTCGGCGGCGATCTTGAGAATTCGCGGCTGTTCTCCCCAGCGCATGCCGGGCGGGAGCATGGCGCCGAGGACGCTCTCGCGATTGCTGAGGATCTCGTAGCCGATCATGCAGTGCGCTTCGATGCGGGTTCGCTCCTCGGGCTGCAGCTTGCCTTGCTTGCGCAGAACGGAATCGGAGATCGCGATCTTGCCGATATCGTGGAGGGTGCTTGCCAGAAAGAGCTCGTCGCACTCCTCGGATCTCATGCCCATCGCCTCCGCGATGGTACGCGAGAACATCCCCACGCGGATGACATGGTTGCCGGTTTCGTGGTCGCGAAGATCGGCCGCCTTGGAGAGCTGAACGACGAGTTCCAGCCGCGAAGACGCGAGTTCCTCGGTCCTTGCCGCGACGAGATCTTCGAGCATGGCGTTCCGCTCGCTCAATTCGTCGTGGTAGGACTTCAGAGCGAGAACGCTACGCAGGCGGGCGACGAGGTCCTCGAAGTCGACGGGCTTGGAGAGCAGATCCTGAGCACCGGCTTCGATAGCGCGTCTTTTCGCGTCCTTGTCGAGAATGCCGGTGACGACCACGACCGGAATAAAGCCGTAGTCGCCCTTCACGATATGCTCGAGGAGTTCGAGGCCGGTCATGCCGGGCATCGCGAAGTCGGTGACAACGGCATCGATCCTCTCCCGGCTCAGAATCTGCATGGCTTCGTGGCCTCCGCGTGCGCAGACGAGACGCCAGTCGTCGCGAAAGCGATGCAGTTTGCGCTGCGTCGCGGTCAGGACCGACTCGTCGTCGTCGACGAAGAGAATCGTCTTCATGCCGCGGCCTTCTTCTCCTCGCCGGCCGCGGCAAGGTCCAAGGGAATGCGGAAGATGAAGGTGGTTCCCTTGCCCTCTTCGGTTTCGAAGGAGAACAGACCCTTATGGCGCCCCACGACGACGTTGTGAGCGATGGCAAGGCCCTGGCCGGTCCCCTTACCGACTTCCTTGGTCGTGAAGAAGGGGTCGAAGACGCGCTCACGCACGGCGGCTGGGATTCCGGAGCCGTTGTCGGAGATCTTCACGGTCACGAACTCGTCGTCGAACGAGGAGGCAATGCGGATCAGGCCTTTCTCGCCGCTGGAGCCGAATTTGTCGGCGATCGCGTGGCTCGCATTGACGATCAGGTTGAGCGCGACTTGGCCGAGTTCGCCGGGCAAGCAGAGGATCGGCGGCAGGGTAGGGCAGAGGTCGAGTTCGAGGTCCGCGACGTACTTGTATTCGTTGCGCGCGACCGTCGCCGTGCTCTCGAGAATTCGGTTCACGTCGGCCGCGCTCATCCCCTCGACGCCGGGATGCGAAAAGTCCTTGAGGGCTCGCACGATGACGGAAATGCGGTCGATGCCGTCGAGCGATTCCCGGATCGAATTCGGGATTTCCGCACGAAGGAACTCGAGATCGGCTCGATCCTTCTCCTCCTCGACGGACTGCAAGCAGGCTTCGAGATCCGCGTACGCCTTGGCGGCAGCCTCCAATTCCGAGTAGGCGCTCAGCAACTGATCGATGTCGCGGAAGCTGTCGTCGAGGAATCGAGTGTTGTCACCCACATATTGGGTCGGGGTGTTGATCTCGTGGGCGATTCCCGCGGCAAGCTGGCCAATGCTCTGCAGCTTTTGCGACTGGGACAATTGTGATTCGAGGGCTTTGCGCTCGGTGATGTCGCGAATGAAAATGGCGAACTGCTTGGTGGCGAGGCCGAGGACCTCGGAGGTGCAGTATTCGGCGACGAACTCCGTTCCGTCCGAACGCAGGATCTTGCTCTCCGTAAACTGGGCGCACGGCTCGCGGCCGTCGCCGCGCATGGAGCCGGACGGCGTTTCGCCCAGATCTGGCACGAAGTCGGTCAGAGCCCGGCCGCATGCCGCCGATCGGTCGATCCGAAGCAGCTTCTCGGCTACCGAGTTGATCTCGACGATGCTAAGGTCGGCGTCGTAGCGGATGACCGCGTCGGGAGCCGCTTCGAAGATCATGGTCTTGACGAGCTCCGACTCCTGCAGTTTCCGGTCTCCGATCGCGACGGACTCCTCATGGATCGCTTCGAGGTTGGCCTGTTCGGCGCTGCCCTTCCGCAGTCCGGCTGAGGTGCGGCTGATCGCGGCGTAGAGAACCAGATCGAAGATCAGCAGCCACATGACGTCTTCGGATCGCTCAGAGATCAACTGACCGAGCATCGTGCGCAAGGTCTGGGAGGTATCCAGGGTCCGAAGCCCGACGTCGAACACGATGATGACTGTGGCGAGGCTTAGCGCGCCGACGCTGCGATAGGAAGACAGGAAGGCGAGCACGACGAAGGCCGCCAGGACGGATTCGTCGTTTCCGCTAAAGCGCACGAAGAGGACGCAGCAGACGCCAAGGGACGCCGCCGCCAAATAGGGATTGATCTTGTTGCCCGGGAACCGGACGGTGCAGGCGACCGGTGCGGCGACGAACACGAGTCCGGCGAGGAGGAGGCCGGCGGTAGACCAAAGCGTGGAGGCGTAATCGACGCGTTCCGGCCGCAGGGCGAGCACGCACATGGCGATCGTCGCGGTCCAGAGAACGACCGCGAGGAGCGCGAACATGCGATCGGTCAGGGCCCGGTGCTGGGCATCCTGGCGGGCATAGACACGCCTGGTCCGCTCATCAAGGACCATCTTGTCCAATATGAGTTCCTCTCGGTTCTGTTCGGACATGACCTTGGGTCGTCGCAAGCGGCGCATTGGCCGTCTCGTCCTCCCCATGTATGCTATCGGCTAATTAACGACACTTACTTGAGACATACGGGTGCAGTTGCGAACAATGGCCGAGGGTTTTCCTCCCTTCATGTCTGCGTCGACCGTCGCGCAAAGACAACCCCGGGGCAACGCTTGGCATCGCCGCGCTGAGGAAAGCGCATGCCTGGACCGAAAATAACCTGAGGATTCAAGGACTGCGATGAGTGTATCGATGCTGATGGGCTCGATCCTGATGGATCGAGGTGTCATAACGGAGGAGCAACTGGAGCAAGCGCTCGACCTTCAGTCGAGGAGCAACCTGCGGTTAGGAGAAATCCTCGTCCTCCTCCACTTCACGGAAGAGGCGGTCATCACGAAGTGCCTTTCCGAGCAATTCGATCTTCCACTCGCCGACCTCAGCCAGGTGACGCCGTCGTCGCGCGCGCTCGATATCGTTCCCTGTTCCTATGCGCTCTCGCGCATGTTCCTCCCGGTTGAGCTGCTCGACAACACGCTCACGGCCGTGATCGCCGATCCCACCGACTTGGAACTGCCGGAAGATGTGGCGGGGAAGACCGGCCTCCGGCTTTCGCTCTCCCTGGCTCCGCCGAGCCAACTCCTCGAGACGATCGCGAGATGCTACGTGATCACCGCAGAAGAGCTGCATCCGAATCCTGTAGATGAACGCCAGCAGGATGCCGCCTGACTTCAAGTCAGGGGCTCTTCGGGGGGCGGGAGCGGAGCTCCCGCCTTAGGATCCGATACGGGAGACTCTAAGAGGAGTTCGCGACCCCGATCGTGTAATACTCCAGCCCGGCCTTGGCAGCGATCGCCGGCGAGTAGATCCGGCGTCCGTCGAAGAGGATGGGCTGCCGCATCGTAGCCCGAAGCCGGGCGAGATCCGCCTGCCTGAACTCGTTCCACTCGGTGACGAGGATGAGGGCATCGGCGCCCTCCGCCACTTCGTAGAGGTGGTCCGTGTACTGGATGTTCGGATAGACCTCCCGGACGTTGTCGGCGGCGACGGGATCGTAGGCGCGGACGGTGCCGCCCTCCGAAAGGACTCGCTCGATGATGTCGAGTGATTTCGCGTAGCGGATATCGTCGGTATTGGGCTTGAACGCCAGACCCATCAGAGCGATATGCTTGCCGGCGAAGCCGCCCAGGCGCTTGCTCAGCCGGTCCATGAAGTTCGAGGTCTGGCTGTCGTTGATCTCGATGACCTCCCCGAGCAGCCGGAAATCGTAACCGAGATCCTCGGAGACCTTGTAAAGACCCTGCACGTCCTTCGGGAAACAGCTTCCTCCCCAACCGAGCCCCGGCTGCAGGAAGAGCGGCGAGATCCGCTTGTCGGCGGCGACTCCCTTGGCCACGTCGCCGACGTCGGCGCCGCAAAGCTCGCAGATGCGGCTGATCGCATTGATGAAGCTGATCTTCATGGCGAGGAAGCTGTTGCTCGCGTATTTGATCAACTCGGCGCTGGCCAGATCGGTGATATGCATCGGCCGCTCGAGGGGCGCGTAGAGCTCGACGAGCTTCATTGCGGCTTCCCGACGCTTGGCCCCGATCACGATTCGGTCGGCTTCCAAAGTGTCGCGGATCGCGGAACCTTCGCGGAGGAACTCCGGATTGCTGACGACGTCGAACATGTCTTCGGGAACGCCTGCCTCGCGGATGATCCCCTCGACGAGGCCGCCGCTTCCCACCGGCACCGTCGACTTATTCACGACAACGGTATAGGACTTGATGCCGGACGCGATCGAGCAGGCGACGCTCTTGACTGCCGAGAGGTCGGGACTGCCGTCGGCGGCGGGCGGCGTTCCCACCGCGATGAAGACAACTTCGCATTGCTCGACCGCGTCCTTGATGGAATCGGTGAAGGTGATGTTCCCTTCCTGAAGCGTCCTCTTGAGGATCTCTTCGAGACCGGGCTCGTAGATGGGTGAGATACCGGCTCGAAGCTGGGCCAGCTTCTGAGGATCGTTGTCCACGCCGGTCACCTGGTTTCCCATATCGGCGAGAACCACTCCGGTGACCAACCCTACGTATCCGGATCCAATTACGGCGACTTTCATGAGCGCAAGATACCTAACCTTAGCCTGCTGAGACTGGCGCAAGAGCGATCGCGGCTGAGATCGACAGGTTGCGATTTCGAGGTTCTTGGGCAGCAAGGATCGTGCCGAAGCCGTGCTTTCCCTCCCGGCCCCAAAAAACCCTGAAGCCTCAGAACACGATCGAGTGTTGGCAAGTTCCCGGTGCTTCCTCCTCTTGTCGTAGCCGGTCTCCAAGCATCTCCAGCGTCTGCACGCAAGGCCTACGCCTTTCTCGACTTTCTTGCCTTTCACAATACAGGGCCGCCGGTGAAGCTCCAAGGGGCGGACCCGCAGTTGAAGAACCGCGACCCTCAGCTCGGATTTTTCTTCCTCCCAAAGTGGGTGCCTATATAGGGAGGAAGAAAAACGATCCTCGATCTGCGGCCTGTCCGCGTAGGATCTATCCGCCCAACTTGCAGCGATGACAGAAACGCAGCAGCGTGGTCGCCGTCAAGGGTTCTTCCCCATCCGTGATCACGCGATACAGCTCGTGGGAGCTTGCGATTCGGTCGCCAAAGTGGAGGAGAACCTGGATCTCGTTCTCGTTCCACGTGGCTGCGTACATCAGCCCAGCAGTCTTGGTTTCGTCTCGCGACCAAATCGAAGCCACTATCGTTCGGAACCCGGCGTTACTGAGAGTCCCGAGTTCCTGCGCCTCTTGCGTGGCGATTTGGCTGGCTTCCTGGTTTTCCATGACCTGCATGGCGTGAACGTCTCCGTTCGCGTATCCGATGAGAACTGCTTGCTGATGCGACATTTCACCCTCCTTTAGGCGGAGCGTCGAAGGAAGATCCGGGCGAGGAAGCGCTCGGTCGTGCGTGAGGCTCGGTAAAGACCGGCTTGCCACCGGTCGAGAAGTGCGACGGGCCAGAGCGGCTTTTTCAGCCTCGCGTCGTGGTAGTTGACCTCGGCGCCCTGCAAGGGGATTCGTTCCGGACGACGGTGGGTGAGGAAAGCATAATCCCAAACCGCGACGCCCCAAAACCCGACGATCGCAAGGTTCGAGCTTGGCCGCCAGTGGTGCATGAGATGGAAGCTGTACATGTGCTTTCCGACTCGCTTCGTGAGACGCGCGTCGAGGAAGGGCTGCCAGAACCGCTCGAACGGCAGGTGCAAGACGGCATGCCACACCTCGTAGAGGATCAAGTAAA
>DATJYD010000218.1:0-2988 GCA_035499755.1 Fimbriimonadaceae bacterium | reverse complement strand
GCGAACTCCGAAGGGATCGAGCCGCTCGGAGAAGTTCCGGTAGTGCTGCTCAGAGAGAATCGTCGTCGGGCAAAGCACGGCGACCTGCCGGCTGTCCTGAACGACTTTGAACGCGGCGCGGATCGCGACCTCGGTCTTGCCGAAGCCAACGTCTCCGCAGACGAGGCGGTCCATCGGCCACTGAAGTTGGAGATCCTGCTTGGCGTCCTGGATAGCCGCGTTCTGGCTCGGCGTCTCGACCCAGGGGAAGGTCTGCTCCATCTCGTGCTGGAAGGGCGTGTCGGACGGATAGGGCTTGCGCTGGACCCGCCTTCGCATAGCGTAAAGCTTCACAAGGTCGCGGGCGAATTCCTTGGCCTCCTCGCGCGCCTTCCCGAGGGTGCGCTGCCACTCGCCACCGGTGAGGCGGTTCAGCTTCGGCTGGGCGTCCCCGGGATTGAGATACTTCTGGATGCGATCGAGTTGATCGGCGGGGACGAACAGCTTATCCGGGGCTTGGTATTCGACGTAGAGGAACTCCTTTTCGACGCCTTGTTCGATCCGCTTGACGAGGCCGCGGAAGATGCCGATGCCGAAGTGGATATGGACGACGAAATCGCCGGCCTTGAGATCGAGGACGGTGGCGATCGGCGCCCCTTCCATGAAGCGGCGCTGAGGCAGGCGGAGGCGAGCGACGCCGAACAACTCGGCGTCCGTGATCACCGCGAGCTTGGCGGCGGGGAGGATGAAGCCTCCGCCAAGGTTGCCATCGGCGAGGTAAGGACCGCCGGGAGTGATGGGCTGATTCGTGATGGGCTGATGAGGTGATGAGGTGACGAGGTGATCGGCTGATTCCCGACTTGAGCGCGGGTTCTTGTTCGTCTTCCTGGCCGCCCTGTCAGGACTCGGTCCTTCAATCGTCAGCCCATCATCCGTCGTCGGCGCCGATCTGACAAAGATCTCCGCCTGGCCGAGGACGGAGCGAGCGCGGTTGGGCTGGTCGGTCGAGAAGAGGAGGGTGAAGTCCTCCTTCAGCCAGTTGTGGAGCGTGTGAGCAAGGTGCTCGGAGCGGCCGCGATAGGGCTCCAGCGAGGATGCGCCGATGTCGAACCGCTCGGGCAGAGAGAGCCACTCGGGCAGGGCGTTCATCGCGCTCAGGCTGAGGATAAGCGGGTGGCTCGCGAGATGCTCGGGAGGGAGCATGAAGTCGGAGACATAGCTGGCGAGGATCTCGCCCCGCCTGCGCCTTCCTTCGAGCGCCTGGCCCAGCTCCTCCTCGGCTCGCGAGACGATGGAGTCCAGTTCCAGGGGCTCGTCGAGAACGAGGAGATCCCCATCTTGAAGCAGATCAATCGCGCAACCGGATTCAGGGTGCAGGAGCGGGCGGTAAAGATCGAGGCGGTCGAAGTACTGCTTCGAGCCGAGCGCCTCGGCGTCCCCCGAGACGAGCTCCTCCAACACCCGTGCCGCGTCATCCGGCAGCATAGACATCTCCCGTTCGAGGCTATCGAGGAGCATCGTCTTGTAGTCGGCGTCTCCCGCTGTGTACAGCGTCTCGCGGCTGGGGGCGAGCTTCAGCTCATGGACGTGGCCAACGGACCGCTGGGAGTTCGGGTCGAACATACGAATGCTCTCGATCTCATCGCCGAAGAGCTCGATGCGGACCGGCAACTCGCGTCCGGCCGCGAAGATGTCGAGAATGCCGCCGCGCCGGCTGAACTGCCCGGGAATCCGAACGGGCTCCTGCGGTTCGTAGCCGAGTTGGACCAGGGATCGCAAGAGCCTGTCCGCGTCCAACTCATCCCCCACCTTCAGGTCGACAAAGGCATCCATCAGGACCTCGCGCGGGAGAGTCCTTTCGAGAACGGCTTGGGGCGTGGTGGTGACGATCCAGGGCTTGTCCTCGGTCAGGGCGCGCAATGCTCCCAGCCGGTCGGAGAGGGCGATGTGTTCGGGGGCCGCGTCTTCGAAGAGAGCCGACGTTCCCGACGGTAGATCGCAAATCAGGTCCAAGGGCACGCCGCAGAGGCCGAGCTTGGCATGCCAGGCGAGCGCTCGCTCGTAGTTGGCGGTGACGATGAGGGTCTTGCGGGGGCGGAGGCTGTAGGCGGCGGCGAGGAGAAACGCGCGAGCTTCGGGCGCGACCGACTGCCACTCACAGGAAGAACCCAGGGTGAGCGGCGATGCCAGATCTGGCGAAAGAGCCACGCGACGCGCCCAATCGGCGATACGCATCTGATTTGATTCTACCGGTGCCGGGTCCCGGACGTTGCGGTCCCGCGCGGGCGTAAACTATAGGCAGATGCCGGAACTCGACGCGCGTAAGCAAACCATCTTGCAGGCGGTGATCTTCGAGTACGTCTCCAGCGCGGACCCGGTGGGTAGCGAGCTTCTCGTCCAGCGCCATGGGCTTGGCGTGAAATCGGCCACGGTGCGCAATGAGCTAGCCGATCTCACGGAAATGGGCTACCTCGAGCAGCCCCATACCTCGGCCGGCCGCATCCCCTCGGATCTCGGCTATCGCTATTACGTCGACCGACTGATCGTCAACCGTGAACCGGAGGCGGTGACGAAGCAGAAGGTCAAAGAGGCCGCATCGGAAGGCGAAGCGCTCCAGGAGCTGCTCCGGGACACTGCCCGCGCACTGAGCCGCTTCACTCAACTGCTCACCGCCGCCACGACCACCCGCGACCAGGATGTGCGCGTGAGGAACGCGATCATCAGCGCGCTTGGCCCGACCCAGGCTCTGCTCGTGCTCGTCCTCAGCAACGGCCATGTCGAGAACCGCATGGTCGAGTGCCCGGCAGGTCTGACGCTGGAAGATATCGGCCGGGCCAACGAACTGCTCACGACGGCGACGGTCGGCAAGGCCCTCCGGACAGTGGGGAAGCAGAAGTCGCCGGGAATCGGAGGCAACGCGGCAATCGATAAGCTGCTCGGGACGATTTGGACGAACTTGAGGGGAATCGTCCGCGACTTGACTCGGGGGATCCTGATCACCGAGGGAAC
>DATJYD010000217.1:0-2887 GCA_035499755.1 Fimbriimonadaceae bacterium | reverse complement strand
CGTCTCCGAGCATGAAGAAGACGCTCAGGCCGTGATGCTCCGTGTCCCGGAAGCCCGGCTCGTCCTTGGCGAGCAACTCGGCCTCGTCCATATAGTTGTATTCGATTGGCGCCTTGGCCTTGTCGTGGGTGACGTGGAAGTCGTAGTTGAAATCGCTTCCGAAGGATGAGTACCAGGGCTGGCTCCAGCCCTTTTCCGCCTTGTAGCCTTCCAACTTGGCGAGCGGCGCCCGTGAAACGAGGACGAAGCGGGTATCGCGCTTCTTCAACGCGGACAGGTCGCCCAGCGCGTTTACAAAGAACGTACAGCCCGGGCACCCCTTCTCCCAATCGGGGTCGAACATGAAGTGGTAGACGATGAGCTGCCGGCTGCCTTCGAACAAGTCCGCAAGACTCCGCTCTCCTTCGGGCCCTTCAAACGTGTACTCCTTGGCGATCCTCACCATCGGCAGCCGCCGCCGCTCCGCGTTCACGCGGTCGTACTGCTTCGTCAGCTCCTTTTCGTTGGCCAGCAGCTTCTTGCGCTCGGCAAGCCATTCCTCGTAGGAAGCAATTCTCGGATGGGGTATTTCATGACTCGTCATCGATGTCTCCTCGGACTCCGTGCGGTTGCGTCGGGGCTTTGCCCCGCGAGCTTTAGCGGATCGGGTCCCTACGCGGGCGAAGCGCTTCGCCCGGAGTTTAGTCGCTCAAAGGCGCTGAAGATCGACAGCCTTGATCGCTCCACTCGAAATCCGAGCGCTCTCGGGAAAGGGCTGCACTCGCCATGGGTTCGGATGGAAAACCGGAATCGGACAATGACCTGAGACTTGCACACGTCCTACCGCCGTCCACTACTGCTTACAAACCTGTAGAGCCCGGGTCTCAATTCTAAAGTCGCGGGCATCCTTAGCGAACACAGGGGGAGAGCCAGAAGAGAACCGCCCAACCGTGGAGATAGAATGCGAGTTGTGAGTCTGCCGGAGCCCGATGAGCTGTTCGATCGATTCGTTGCCGTTCATTTCCCGCCAGGGCGCTTGGAGGGAAGAATGCTTCCCAAGGTTTTTCCAGACATGCTCACGATCAAACCCGGAATGTCCGAGAGCCAGATCTGTGTGCTCCCTCCGGAACTCCGCGAGCGGTCCGCTTCGGCCGTGGCCACAATGGTCGAGGCGGCGCGAACCGATTGGTCCTCCCTGCTCTCCGACTCGGGCGAGATCGATCTGGCCTGGATCGATGCGTTCGACCGTAAGCATGACCAAGCTTATGTCACCCATCTGATCGAGACCTCAGACTCGACCGACTTCTCTAACGACGTCCTCGTGTCCTGCTGCGAGTTCGGGGCTGCCATCGGCCACGTGCTGAAGGGCCTCCGGCCGGAGCTGATCTGGGCGTACGATTACCCGTATTGGGATTCCTGGTTGTACGCTGCCGACAAGGGAGTGATGATTCACGTTTTCTCCTGGGCGTTCAAGAAGTTCTCGGCATACGGGATCAACGACGGGTATGCCGCCAAGCTCGTAGCCGCCGCGAAGTTCCTCGGCGAATGAAGATTTGCCCTAAGAGGGTGTCTCGCTGCAAGTTCCCTCCCGATGGTGCTAGGCGACCCACGACCCCAAACCGCCGTTTTTCCCTAAACCCAAGAACGCTGGAGATGCGATCTGTCACTCGTTCCTAGGTTTGGGGAAAGACGGCTTACCACCCCCAATCGAAGGCAACTCCATGCAAAGGAGCGGCCTCCTAAGATCGTAGGACTAGGGTAAAAGTTAGATTCTTGGAAGTTGAGGCTCTATGAATTCCATGGTCACGGATCGACTCAAAGACATGCTGGTCAAGCAGATCGCCAGCGAGCTGTCCGCTCACTCGATGTACTTCGGCATCGCCATCTATTTCCATCAATCGAGCCTTGACCGCTGGGGCGAGTTATTCAGGAAGCAATCGCGCGAGGAGGCCGGACATGCCCTGAAGATCATGGACTTTCTGATCGATAACGAGGTCCAGTTCGACATCCCGGGGGTTTCCGGCGCCCCGACGAACTTCGGCACCCCGGTTGAAGCCTGCCGGGTTGCTCTGGAGAGCGAGCGCAGAGTCAGCGAGCAGTTCCAGGCGATGGCAGCCGCGTGCATGGAGGAAAAGGACTACCGCGTGTTCGAGTTCCTGCAATGGTTCATCAAAGAGCAGGTCGAGGAGGAGCACAAGATGCAGAAGCTCATCGATTTGCTCGAAAGCGGGATTAACCCCTTCAAAATCCAAGACGACCTGGACCGGTACGACTCGGACTGATTGTTCCGCGATTCTCGGCGCGGCATCCGGGGCTGAGCCGAGAAGGTGGTTTCGGCGTTATCCGCCGCTCCGCGGGCACGGCCCCCTCTAACCCGACGCGACTAATGCGGACCACACCGGTAGGATAGGGCGGTGGGGTCCGTTAGCTTGAATCCGAACGGCACGGAGCGGACGGGAGAGACCGTCAGATCGCGCTTTGTCAAGACCATCCGCGGCGAAACGCCGCAGGACCGCCTGCCCGTGATCGAGTGGGCGACCTGGTGGGACTTGACGATCGACCGCTGGCGCGAGGAGGGTCTCCCATCCGATATCGACAAGGAAGGCATCAAACGCTTCTTCGGCCTCGACGTCGACTACCAGTGCTGGATTCCCTCCATCTCGGAGAGTGCGCCGCAGCCTGAGGAGGGAAGGGCCTGGATCGCGAGCGCGGCCGACTACGAGGCCCTCCGGCCCTATCTCTTTCCCGATCCCGTGCCCTTCGACAGGGCGGCTTGGACCGAAAGGGCGGCCGAACTCACCGCCGGCGAGGCGATCGCCTGGATCACCCTCGACGGCTTCTTCTGGTTTCCCCGCGTGCTGCTTGGCATCGAGCCGCACCTCTTCGCCTTCTTCGACCATCCCCGCCT
>DATJYD010000216.1:0-2385 GCA_035499755.1 Fimbriimonadaceae bacterium | reverse complement strand
GCTCTGGCTCCGCGAGCGGCCGGCGCGCTCGATGAGCTGAAGCGCGTCGTTGGCGGCGGACTGCTCCGCCTCCTTCTTGCTCCGGCCGGCCCCCTCGCCCATGACCTCGTCGTCGAAAAGGACCTGGACGAAAAAGCGGCGCTCATGGGCGACGCCGGATTCCCGGACGACCCGGTACTGAGGCGTCTTGCGCCACATCGCCTGCGCCACCTCCTGCAGCTTGGACTTGTAGTCGTTGGGGCTGACGTCGCCGGTGCTGACGATCTTGAGATACTCGTGAAGCTGTTCGAGCACGAACCACCGGGCGGCCTCCATGCCCGATTCGAGGTAGATGGCGCCGATGATCGCCTCGAAGACGTCTGCGAGAATCGACGGTCGGCTGCGGCCTCCGGTCTGCTCCTCGCTCGCGCTCAGCTCGAGGTAAGGCTCGAGCCCCAGCCGGGAAGCGGTTTCCGCCAGCGGGCCCTCCTGCACCACGCTCGACTTGGCCTTGCTCAGCATCCCCTGATCCCAGTCGGGATGGTGCTCGTAAAGGTACTGCGCGATCACGAGGCCGAGCACGGAGTCTCCGAAGAACTCCAGCCGCTCGTAGCTGTCCGTCACCGAATTCGCGGCGGCAGAGCGGTGCCGCATCGCGAGCGCGAACGCCTCCGCGTTCTTGAGTGGAATCGGCTTCGGGATCGTCAACGGCAATGCTTTGTGCTCATTATGCGCCGAGGTTTCGCAATCCTTCGGAAATTCGTTCGATTCCCTTCCGCAGATTCTCCCGGCTCGACGCATAGCTGATGCGAATGTGACCGTGCCCCTCGAATACCGACCCGGGCACGGTTGCGACCTTCACCTCGTCCAGCAGATATTCGGCAAGCTCCATGTCGGTCTTGATCCGCCCGCCGAGATAGGCGGAAACGTCGGGCATCGCGTAGAAGGCGCCGTGGGGGACGTTGACGCTCACGCGCGGGATCTCTCGCAGGAGTTGGATAACCAGATTTCGGCGCGATTCGTATTCCGTTCTCATATCTTCGACCGACGCGTCGCTGAGGGTGAACGCCCGGATCGCGCCTTTCTGGGCGAAGGAGTTGGCATTGCTCGTGACCTGATCCTGGAAGTTGGACATCGCCTTCGCGACGGGCACGGGCGCGGCGGCGAAGCCGATCCGCCAGCCGGTCATCGCGAAGGTCTTGCTGCATCCGCCGATCGTGATCGTGCGTTCCGAGATGTCCGAGCCGAAGGAGGCGACGCTCACATGTTCGTGGCCGTAGATCAGCTTCTCGTAGATCTCGTCGGCGATCACCCAAAAGTCGTGGCGGGTGGCAAGCTCGGCGATGCCCTTGATCGTCTCGCGGGGAAAAACGGCCCCGGTCGGGTTGGTCGGACTGTTGAGAATCAACGCCTTGGTTCGCGGCGTCACCGCCTCGCTGAGCTGTTCGAGGCTTGGCACGAAGTCGGATTCGGCGGTGGTCTGCACTTTTACGGGCACGCCTCCCGCCAGCCGCACCTGCTCCGGGTAGGTCATCCAGTACGGCGCGATCACGATGACCTCGTCGCCCGGATCGAGGAGCACGTTGCAGGCGTTGAAGAGGCTCTGCTTGGCGCCGGTGCTGATCACAATCTGCTCGGCGGCGGCGCGGACGCTGTTCTCATTCCACAGCTTGTCGGAGATCACTCGCCGCAGCTCGGGATCGCCTGGAGTGGGGCCGTACTTCGTGAAGCCGGCATTGAGGGCGTCGATCGCCGCTTCGCGGATCGGACGCGGGGTGGGGAAGTCGGGTTCGCCGGCGGCAAGGGAGACGACGTCGATCCCTTGGGCTTTCAGTGCCTGAGCCTTGGCGGAGATACCCAGAGTAGGAGATGGCTTGAGCTGACCAGCGCGCGCGCTGAGAGAAAGAGCTTTCACTGGGGGAAATTATACTGATCCGCTCGGGGAGAGACGAAAGACGAAAGACAGAAGAGACGGAGACCCCCCTCTGGAATGACGCGCGGACTCTTTTTGGGCCGCCGAATGCCCTGGGGTCCCAAGTGACGCGGGCCTTTCGCGAACGGCTCGTTCAGACCCCGGGGCTCTCGCCGCGAATCGGGCTTTCTTGA
This sequence comes from Fimbriimonadaceae bacterium, assembly GCA_035499755.1. GTDB lineage: Bacteria > Armatimonadota > Fimbriimonadia > Fimbriimonadales > Fimbriimonadaceae > JAEVZK01. The sequence goes on along the minus strand of DATJYD010000216.1, from coordinate 300 downwards.
GAGCGTAGGAGCGAGCCCGAGGGTTGGGAACCCTCGGGCCCCTTGCTTCCGGAGCCGCGATTCGTGGGTTGTCGCCCCGCGGCACCTTCCGGTGGGCGGTTGGGCGGCCGGTGCTCGGCCTTCGCCCGGCGGAGGGCGAAGCCGTCTACCCGCGATAGCCGTCCTCGCGCCCTTTTGGATTGTTGCGGGTCATCGCCTTGTACTTGGCGTAGTAAGATCCCGCCATGTCCGATCTGCGCGTAATCTCCGAGCAGTAACCGGCCAACTCGTAGACGTATGCGCATCTGGGAGCCGATTTCA
>DATJYD010000215.1:0-4143 GCA_035499755.1 Fimbriimonadaceae bacterium | reverse complement strand
TTCCAAGGAGCAAGAAAGTCGAAAAGTGCTCCCGCAGCCTTGCGTGCAGACGCTGGAGATGCGATCAGTCACTCGTTCTTGGGTTTGGGGAAAGACGGCTTACCACCCCTTGTTCCAGGTTGCGATCGGCGACCGAGAGCGGGGTGCGAGGGGTTGCCTCTGATGCCTTTTACTAACTATCGAAGGCAACCCAATGCAAAGCAACGGCTTCCTAGTCGGCGACCGCCGCGAGTTCCTCCTTCATCCGAATGAGCCAGGTCATGTCCTCCGGATCGACGCCGGAGAGAGCGGCCAGGTAGATCGAGACGAAGTCGCCAAAGAAGGTCAGAGACAGCATCTTCTCCAACAGCGTCTGCCCCTGCGCCTTCACATGGTGGTATTCGACGAGAGAGCCGGTCAGCCGCTCGACGATCGCCGCGCGGGCCCTCATCTTGTTCGATTCCGAACCGTCTTCGAGAATCACCGCGATCCAGTCGGAAACTCCCTGATCGCCCGCGCCCACCCAGCCGAGGACCTCGTTATGGCAGAGCTCAGGGAATACGTTGGGAAATGCCAGGTTCTTGGAGTTCTCGTTGATCTGGCCCTTCCAGCGGCTTGCGATAACGGCCTGCCATCCCCCCAGTCCGTAGATCACGGCGAGCTTTCCGTGAAGCGCGAGGGCGAGCTGCTTGGTCGGATTCGTCTCGACCGGCGTGCCCACGCCCCATTCGGACAGGTTCTTCTCGATCCGCGCGAAAGCGCCTTCGAAGTCCTGATCCGGAATCAAGCCGAGTCGACGTGACGCGGCGAGCACCGGGATGAGCATATAGCCGAGGGCAGTCCGAGGCGGCTGGCCGCCGGGAATCTCGATAACGTCATGGCCGTCGGACCGGGCCTGCGCCCCAAGTTTGCCGCCGCTTGTCACCGCGATGATCCGCGCGCCGGCCCGATGGGCGTCGGCATAGGCGCTGAGGGTCTCCTCCGTGTTGCCCGAATAGCTAGCCGCGAAAACGAGATCGCCTTGCCGGATGAAATGCGGCAAGTGGTAGTCCCGGTTGACCAAGAAAGGTGTCGAGCCGCTGTTCTCGAATATCGCCCGAGCGAAGTCGCCTCCCGCCGCTGAGCCACCGAGTCCCGTCAACATCGTCAGTCCCGGCCGCGTCTCCAGCGCCGAAAGACCGGCCGCGTCCGCGATCTGGAGGGCTCGCCGGCATTGCGCGGGAAACCCTTCGGTGAGGGCGAGCATTCCTTTCGGGTCGTTGCGGGTGACGAAAGCGCGATCGTCCAATGGATGGGGCATGGACCTCAGATTACCGGCCTGCTGACCTGAAACTCGATCGGGCAACGCCCCAACGCCGAACGCCTTCTCATGAGAACTAACCAGATCTTGGGTCCGCGATGGAGCATCATCTGAAGGATGTTCGACATTGGGTTTCTCGGCGGTGGGCAGTTGGCGCGCATGTCGATCCAAGCGGCTCAGCGCATGGGGCTGACCTGCCTTTCCATCGATCCTGGCGCTGAAACTCCCGCCTCCCAAATCGCGCCCGCCCTTCAAGGCGCCCTCGACGATCCCAGCCTGATAGCCGAGATCTTCCGCCAATGTGAGCGCGTAACGCTAGAGAACGAGTTCATCCCGGCCGCGACGATTCATGCGGCCATCGATCTTGCCGGCCGGCGGATCGAGGATCTCACGCCATCCTTGAGTTCACTTGAAACCATCCAGGACAAGATGACTCAGCGCCGGGCGCTGATCGAAGCCGGCGTTCCTTCGCCAAGAGCCCTTCCGATCGAGTCCGGACTGCCCGACCTGCCGTTCCCCATGGTGCTCAAGGCCCGTTTCGGCGGCTACGACGGCAAAGGCACGCGCTACGCCCGCACCTACGAGGAGTTCGAATCCTACCGGGATTTATGGGGCCAAGGCGGCTGGATGGCCGAGGAGTTCGTGCCTTTTCGACGCGAACTCGCGGTGATGGCCTTCATTTCGGATCGGGAGGACGGGTGCTTCCCAACAATGGAGACCATCCAGACCGATCACATTTGCGACCTCGTCTTCCCGTCCGGCACGGCTGCCGACGACATCGCCATCGCGGCGGTGGAGGCAGTCGGCGGCGTCGGCCTCTACGGGATCGAGCTGTTCGAGTTGGAGAGCGGCGAACTCCTGGTGAACGAGATGGCGCCGCGGCCCCACAACACCGGCCACTACACGCTGGATTGGGGCGGCGTCTCCCAGTTCGAGCAGCACATCCGGCTTGTGATGGGAATGCCGGTGGTGACTCCTTCAGGTTATGACACTTGCATGGCAAACCTCCTCGGCCAGCCGACCGCGGGCGACTTCCGGCAGGGTATCTACGCCGCCGTCGAAAACGATCCGGCGATCCGCGTGCACTGGTACGGAAAGGTGGAATCGAGGCCGGGCCGCAAAATGGGCCACCTCAACGCCGTCGGGGAAGATTGTCTCCAGCGGGCGAAGGCCGCGCGCGAGCGCTTCTACCAAGCTTGGACGCAACCGGTTTCATCGGACGGATCCAACTGATCTGACCGATCAGGTCGAAAGCCCTGGATGACTCGCCCCGGGGTCCTGGTCCTTTCGGTCCTTCGGTTTGGCTCACGGGCAAACCGCCTATAGGCTGAATGCGACATGTATTTCACCATCGGCTCGGCCTTGACCATCGTCGCCGCGATCTTCGGAACCGCCTTCTCGGCGTGGGCTCTGTTGGTCGGCTCGTCCCTGATCTTCCGCCACAAGGCGCAGATCTCGCAGAGCCTGATTCAGCACGCGCCCTTCCGGAGTTTCTTCCTCGGCGCCGTGCTGCTGTTCGTCATGGGATTCGTTTCGGCCATCTTTCTGACCGTTCCGATTCCCGCCGTTAAGTTCTTCGGCTATTCGGGGATGTTCGTCATCGTGAGCCTCGCGTCTCTCGGAGCAGGCGGCCTCGTCCTCTTCGTGGCGGAGCGCCTCCGCCAGTACGATCCGAGACTCCGCCCGTTCGTCGCTCTGAATCGAGGGGCGTTGGTCATCGTCGCATCGGGCCTCGTTCCCGTGTTCGGGCTATTCGTGGTGTTTCCCGCCGTGCTTGCGATCGGCCTCGGGACCGCCGCCCAGGCGATCTTCATGCGGCAGGAGATCACCGTCTGGCAGGGCGAAGAGGCGAACGGAATGGGTCGATGAAATCACCCCTGACCGAGCAGGGCGCGCGCGTTGTAGACCTCTCGCCGCTAGGGGCGATCGCTGAGAGGTCCACGCCCTTAACCCGGAGGCGCCTGTTCGCGATCGGACTGTCCGGACTGGCCGCCGCAGGATGCGCCCCGCTCGCCTACCGGATCCAGGGCGACGATCTACCGAAGAGCATCGACCTGCCGAAACTCGACGTTCATCCCACGGTGCGTCTGATCAATCGAGCGGGGTTCGGCCCCAAGCCCGGTCAGGTCGCGGAGGTGGAGGGCCTCGGCCGGGAAGCTTGGATCGACCGGCAGCTCCAACCTACCGACCAGGAGCCGGCCGCCCTCGAGCTTCAGCTCAGCAATCTCGACACGTCCACCCTCGACAGCGCGGAGCTTCGCGACGAGAGCGACGACGATGTGATCATGCAGATCCAGATCGCCGCACTCCTCAGGGCCGTCTACTCGCAGTGGCAGGTGCGGGAGCGGATGGTCGACTTCTGGACCAACCACTTCAACATCTATGCGCGAAAGGGACTTGGCGGCGATATGCTGCCGACCCACGACACCGAAGTCCTTTGCAAGAACGCTCTCGGGACGTTTCCCTCGCTCCTCAACGCAGTCGCGCACAGCCCGGCGATGCTGGGCTACCTCGACAATCAGGTCAATCAGGCGGGAATCGCGAATGAGAACTACGCGCGCGAACTTATGGAGCTTCACACCCTCGGTCTCCACGGCGGCTACAGCCAGAAGGACGTGCAGGAGGTTGCCCGATGCCTCACCGGTTGGACGATCGAAACCCGCTTCGGCCGGCCGGTGGGAACCTTCCGGTTCGACGAGTCGGTCCACGACACCGGACGCAAAGTGGTTCTCGGCCATGTGATCCCCGCCGGAGGCGGCGAGAGCGATGGTCTCACCGTTCTCGATATCCTCGGCAAGCACCCGTCGACCGCGCGGTTCGTCGCTTCCAAGCTTTGCCGCCACTATCTCGGGGACCCGGATTCT
>DATJYD010000214.1:0-4162 GCA_035499755.1 Fimbriimonadaceae bacterium | reverse complement strand
GACTGCGAGGGCCAGCTTGTCGTTTGGGCCGGCCATGCGATCCACTGCGCGATGGAAGGTGGAACCCGCGCTCACGGCCCCCTCGACGCCGAGGGCGCGATCTCCCGAAGCTGCAATGTCAGCGCCGCGACCTGGGCTCTTCGCATCGGCTATGGGCCGATGACCCAGTACTTGAGAGATCTCGGACTGCTCCGGCCGACCGGCGTGGGCCTGCCCTTCGAGGCTCATGGCGACTTCAATTTCGACGAATACGCCAAGCCTCTTCAACTTGCGACCCTCGGCTTCGGCCAATCCGTGACCGTGACCCCTCTCTCGATATCGACCGCATTCTGCATGATCGCGAACCACGGTATTCAGATGAAGCCTCGCTTGATCGCGAAGATCGGCAATCAGGAGACCCCGATCGTCTCCACCGGTCGCCGCGTTTCCGCCGCCGCCGCCGATAAGGTCTTTCAGATCATGCAGTCCGTTATTCAGGATCCCGGCGGCACGGGCTACCATCTGCGGATTCCGGGCTACACGCTCGCCGGCAAGACGGGAACCGCCCAGAGAATCAACAAGAAGAACGGCGGCGGGTATGTTTCGAACTTCGTCGGCTTCGTTCCCGCTCCCAATCCCAAGGCGATGATCCTCGTGATGATCGATCACCCCAAGGCCGGCGCCTACTACGGAGCCTCCGTCGCCGGGCCGGTCTGGGAGAATCTGGCCAAGGACCTGATCCGCCGCTACCATATCCCGCCCAACAACCTCGCCACCCTCCATATGCGGGAAGAGGCTTCCGACAACGGATTGGGCACCAAACCGAAAGGTCCGACCGAGCAGCCGCCGCGGATTCAGAGCCTGAGCAGCCGCCATAGCGACCGTTCGCACCGCCGCGAATCGCTCGACTAGTGTCGAGACCTGGGACCGCCGGATTTATCCGGCTCCGGAAGCCAGAAAGTTACCACCCCTGGGACCGCCGGATTCATCCGGCTCCGGAAACGAGTAAGTTCCACCTGGGAGCGCCGGATTCATCCGGCTCCGGAAACAAGTAGCCCCCACCCATGGGAGCGCCGGATGCATCCGGCTCCGGAAGCGAGTAGCTCCCACCCATGGGACCGCCGGATTCATCCGGCTCCGGAAACGAGTAAGTTCCACCCAGCCTGGCCTGGGCAGAAAGTCGGCGAACCGAAAGGTGATCTCATCTGAACCCTCTCCAGTATCTGGAGATCCCGGTACGAGTCTCGGAGGACTCGTTCATAGGTTTGGGGAAAGTCGGCGGTTGGGGTCCGGAGGTTGCTAGCCCAAGCGCTAGTCTCTCGTGTCAAAGGGCACAAGCCACAAGTCGCCGCCAAGCCATGCCCCGGGGTCCCGAGCCGCGCCGGGCTGTCTCAACCTCTACGCTCAGACCCCGGGGCACCGTCAAACCACCGAGCCCATGTAGACCTCATCGGCGGCTGCCTAGAACCGCTTTATGCATGACGAGCCCGTCGCGGCGCCTTCTTACACCTAACAACCGAAGCCACCTGACTTCGAGTTAAAGAAGGCTGGAAGAAATAGCTGACAGGCCCGATATGTAGCCAAGGAGGCTGCAGTATGTCAAGGTTAGCGATCGCATTGTGCGTCTTGTTGATTGCCACCTTCAGTGTGGCGGCAAGCGGGCAGCATGGCCATCGGAGGAACGACCCGTTCGTGCTCGTGTTTTCGTGTAAGGACTCAGAAGGGGGCAACAGGGCCATGCATGTCCTAGCTGATCTGGACCCACTAGGCATAATCAATCTCGGTTATTTCTCGATTGACGTTAAGCGATCCCGTTTGCGAGAGGCTCGGCGACTTCTCAGGAGGAGCCATCTGGAGAACAGGTCCAGACGATGGGTCATTCACTGAAGTTCGGAATGGATTCCTGAGCTTGGTAGTGCAGCAGGCGCCCGTATCCGATCGCAAGCTATAACAAGAATGGAATGACCATCCACCAGCTCTTCCAGCAGTCCGCAGTGGAAGCCGCCCGGATCGAAGGCGAAGCCGAGGTCGCCACCATGACCATGGACTCCCGCCGAGTCAAGGCCGGCGCGATGTTCGTCTGCATGCCTCCTGCGAACGCGAAGAGCCGCGACAGCAACGAGTTTGTGCCCGCCGCCCAGGCAAACGGCGCGACATCCGTTCTCACCTACTCGGCCGAAGGCTTCGACGCGGCTCGCAAACTGGGTCTCGCCGCAGCCTTGCTGCCGATTGAAAAGTATCAGGATTCGCTTTGGAAGCTGGCGAAAACCGCGTTCGGCAATCCAAGCGCGTCGATGAAGGTGATCGGGGTGACGGGGACGAACGGCAAGACCACCACGGCTTGGCTGATCCGCGATATGTTGAAGGCGCTCGGTGTAAAGGCTGCCTATTTGGGTACGTTGGGCTTTCAACTACCGGACGAAGGTCGCGAGCTGCAAAATACAACTCCTTTCGCGATAGAGTTGAACGAATTGCTCGCCGAAGGCCGGGACAAGGGGGTCGAGGCGATCGCTATGGAGGTCTCCTCCCACGCCCTCGCCGAGAAGCGGGTCGACGGCGTCGAGTTCGACGCCGCGGTTTTCACCAACTTGACCCAGGACCACTTGGACTTTCACGGCTCGATGGAGGCGTACGAGGCGGCGAAGCTGAGGCTTTTCACGGAGCTGCCGAAGCAGTCGAGCAAGCGCTTTGTCGCTGCTATCAACACCGATACCGCCTCGGGCCGGCGGCTCTCGGCGGGGCTCGATGGACCGAGAGTCGAATATGGGGAGGGACGGGACCCTCGCGTATTCGATGAAGACGGGCTGCAGGCGCGCCGTGGGAGCGCAACGTCGGTTGCCGGGATCCAGAAGTTGGTCGCAGAAAGGCACGCGGTCAGGGTCGACTCAATGGATCTGGCCCTCTATGCGCCCGGAATGGCGGCGGATCACACGACGGCCTTCGAAGTGCCTTTGGGAGGCTCGTATAACGTCGAAAACGTCACGTCGGCATCGGCGGGCTTCTTGGCGCTTGGCTTTACGTTGGATGGCATTCGATACGCCCTACCTAGAGTCCACCCCGTCCCTGGACGCTTCGAGGCCGTTCGGAACGACGCCGGAATCGGCATCCTCGTCGACTACGCCCACACCCCGGACGCCCTCGAGAAGCTCCTCGATGCCGTTCGACCGTTGACGAAGGGCCGCGTGATCACCGTCTTCGGCTGCGGAGGCGATCGCGACCGCACCAAGCGCCCGAAGATGGCGAAGGCCGCCAGCGAGCGCAGTGATATCACCGTCGTCACGAGCGACAACCCACGCACCGAGGACCCCCAGTCGATCCTGAACGAGGTCATCGCCGGCATCGTCCCCGGCAGCGACTCGATCGACATCATCGACCGCCGAGAAGCCGTCGCCCATGCGGTGAAGATCGCCCGCCCCGGCGACGTCGTCGTCATCGCCGGCAAGGGGCACGAGAACTACCAGATCATCGGCAAGACCAAGTACCCGATGGACGACCGCGAACTAGCCCGAGCGGGCCTCGCCGCCCGCTAACCCGCGACCCATCCGTCCGATCTGCCCGATAGGAGAGCCGTCCTCCCCGGCGGTTTTTTCTTCCTCCCTATATAGGGACCCACTCCGGGAGGAAGAAACCGTACGGTCGGCAACTGGCGCCGCCACCATCGGACCCACGCCGCCGTCTTAACTGCATGGACGCGAGTCGCGTCCGCTTCCATGTCCATCCCGGTCGACCAGTTTGCCAAGATCGTCGGCGGCGAGGCCCACGGCTTCGCGCCCGACGCCTTCATCGCCGGCTTCGCCACCGATAACCGCGAAGTTCACCCCGGCGACCTCTTCCTGGCGATCGAGGGCGAGCGGGTCGACGGCCACGACTTCGCCGCGGACGCCGTCGCCCGCGGCGCCGTCGGCGCCCTCGTCGAGCACCTCGTCAACCCATCTCTGCCGCAAGTCCTCGTCCCTAACCTCGTCGTCGCCCTCGCCCAGTTCGGCAAGCACTACCGCAATCAGTTCGCCGGCCCGGTGATCGGGGTCACCGGCAGCGCCGGGAAAACGACTGCGAAGGAGTTCATCGCCGCCGCCCTTTCCCCCCTCGGCCCGATCGTCAAGACGGAGGGGAACCGGAACACCGAGTACACGGCTCCCCTCATGTGGGCCGGGCTCGAGCCCCCTTCCTCTTGCCGGATGAT
>DATJYD010000213.1:0-7698 GCA_035499755.1 Fimbriimonadaceae bacterium | reverse complement strand
GCCTTCGATCCCAAACCGAAGCCCCCCGTCACGACCGATGGCCCCAATCTCGTCATCCGCGATGAGGGAATGCTCGCCGGCGACAGCACCCATATCATCGGCGGCAACTTCGAGCTGGCGTTCGACCATGACGGCGGTTATCTGCGCGAGTGCGTACGCAACTCCGAACCGCTTCTCCTCGAATTCCCGGCCCTCCACGTTCTTCCCACTAATTCGCCGACCCAGGAGATCCCAAATCGACTTGATTGGCATCTCGATTCGATGTCGGTAAGAAAGGAAGGGCGCAACGCGCATGTCGTGCTGAAGGGCGGCTATCCCGACTTCGCCGGAGGCTACGACGTGACGATCACGCCGGGCGGCGCGATCACGGTTCATTCCAAGTTCACCTACTCTGGAAAGGCGATGCTGGCTCGGGAGATCGGGCTTCGATTCTCGGTCCCGAAGAATTGCACGACCCTCACCTGGGACCGGATCGGGGAGTGGAACGTTTACCCGGACGACCATATCGGCCGCACCCACGGCACCGCTTACGCGGTCTACGACCATCCGCAAGCCGTGCCGCCCACCTGGCCCTACTCTCAGGACAACTCGCCGATGGGTTCGAACGACTTCAGAAGCACGAAGCGGCATGTACTCTCGGCCTCGATTACCTATCCGACCGGTGAGGGCGTCGGCATTCTCTCCGACGGAACTCAGGCTTTGCGGGCCGTCGTCGAGACGGACCGGATCTCCGTGAACGTGAGCGATTGGTACGGAGGCACGAACGTGGGCTATGGCGAGTGGATCGGCAACTACGGGCGAGGCAAGCAGATCAACCCCGGCGACGTGTTGGAGTCGGCCCTGCGCCTTCAGCTAAAGAGCGGCGGGGCCGTTCAGCCGGCGAAGCATCGGACTAGGGGAGTCCGACGAACACACCGGGCAAGATCTCGACGCTCGTCAACCTGAGTACGTCTTAAGCGCTCCGCGTTGGCAATGGCGATACAATTGCGCTATGATGCTCGTCTCGATATGCCTCCTTTGTGGCCTGACACCGTTCCAAGCCGGCGATGCGCTCGACAAGCCCTTCACCCTCGTCTACGACTTCACCGTCCTGGATCTTCGGACGAAGGCGATGAAGGACAAGCAACTCGCAGAGGACACCGCGAAGTTCCAGAAACAAGTCGACGCCGACCAAATGGGGCCGGACCAGATGAAGGATCGGATCGCGGCGGAGAAGAAGGCGATGGGTGAGACCTCCAAGCCGGGCAAGCTGACAATCTCCTATGACGGCCACGCCCTGCTCATCGATGACGTTCATCCGAACACGCCGAGCGACGAGCAAGTGGACTTGCTTCGCGGCGACGAGAGCTACATCTTCTGGCCCAAGGGCAACGCGGAGCCGGGCCATTTCCCAGGAACGGTGAGCTACGGCCTTAACGAACTGCCCATCATTGGGCCGTCTCTGCCATTTCTCCCGGTTATTCGCGATGGCAAGGTCTTGACGACGATTGCCTTCGACAAGCAACTTGTTTACCGTGACGGGCAAGCTTCAACCGGCAAGGACGGAATCCTCCGGCACGTTCGTTTCGGCAACCGCAAGGATTCCGACACCTTCGAATTGTCTGCTCACCGAGAGTTTCTCGATCGATGGGTTGCGGGCTCCGTCGACTGGAAGGTGCCATTCTTGCACCGGGAGATCCGATATAAGCTCGTGGAAGTTCGCTCGTCGGCTCTGTCCGCCGAGGCCTTCGACCCCGCTCACTATGGCTACTCTCAGGGGCCAGGCGGGAGGAGCTAGAGGTGCTCCAGGCGATCCCTCCCTCGCTGAAAGTCGGCGATCCGGCGCCGGCCGTCGTGTTTCGAACGGCGGAAGGCAAAACTCTAAGGCTGGCTTCCCTCAAAGGGAAGATCGTCGTCATCACCTTTACGAGCTATCACTGCTCGTCTTGCCGCACTTTGGAGCCCAAGTTGACCGAGGTGGCAGCGCGAGACAAAGATGTGGTCTTCCTCGACGTCTCCATCGATCCGCCGGAAGACCTCGCGAAGCTCGCCGCCCTCAGGCCAAAGGACGACCCGATCCAACTCGTGCAGGACCCCTATTTCGCCGACCGCACCAAGATGGGAGTCTGGGCGTTCGGCGACGTCGCCACGCCGACTATGTTCGTCATCGACGGGAACGGCCGCATGGCATCTCAGCTCAATCAGGATGGCGTGGAGGGCCTGTCTCGGCTGCAGTTTCGCATCGATTGGGCCCGGAAGCGGAAGGGCTGATAGGAAACTCAGTGCCAACCCAATCCCCAAAGCGCCGAACGCCGAAACGCCGTTTCATCTCCGGCTGAGAATGAGCGCGGTAGTCTGAACTCGGATGAAGATCGATCTTCCCGACCCCTTTCCCCAGCGCGACTACGTCCCCTTCGGCTATCTCGACAATCCCTACCACTCCTCGGTGATGAACCGCAGCGGCATCGTTCGATCCGTCCCTCCCATGGGCTTCGGCTACTGGTGTCGCCGCCTCCCCTGGCCGTACGGCGAAGGGGCGAAGCGCGTCGTCAACTACCTTTCCTTCCTCCACCCGGCGCTCGTGATCGACGGCGAAGTGTTCCACCAGCAGACCGACTTCGACGAACGCGGCGTCAGGATCGTCTCGCGCTACCACACGAAGAACGCGATGACGTACGATTGGTCGCACGGCGGCGTCGAGGTGCGGCTGCTCTACCATTTGATCGGCGAAAACACCCTCGCCTGCCGGATCGAGCTCGAGAATGGCAACAGCCAAACAGCCGAGATCGTCCTTCATGCGACTCACATCTACGGCTATGCGGAGGAGAAGCGCTGGGGCGCCGACGGCTTCGCCTCGCGTAAGGCCGAGGGCGGGGCGGTCGCGAAGATGTGGGCTTACGGAGACGTCTTCCTCCTCCGCTCCACGGAAGATGCGGCCTACATGGCGACCGCCGACGCCAACGAGTGGCGTAACTGGGTCGCGGGGACCGCCGGCGCCCCGCCGGCGACCGGCGCAACCTCGCGCCGTCCCGATCCGGTCTACACCGTCCTCACCTCCTCCTTCACCCTGGCGTCGGGCGAGAGCCGCTCGATTCTCGTCACCCTCACCCGGGCCGTGAACGAGGTTTGGGCGGTTCGCGACGCCGAACTCGCCCGAGCCCGAGAAGACGAGGCGCTCCAAGAGCTTCTCGACGAAGATCGCCGCTTCTACGAGACCGCTCCTGTCCCCTCCGGTGATTGGCCCGAAGACTGGATAAACGGCTGGATCTACGACCTCGAAACGATCCGCATGAACTGCCGCCGGCCGCTCGGCATCTTCAAGCACCATTGGGACGCGATGCAGATCTTCACGCCGCGCATGGTGCTGGCCGAATCGGGCATCGACGCCATGTGCCTCAGCTACGGCGATCCCGCACTAGCCAAGGACATGATCCTCGGCGCCTTCTCCAGCGGGCCGATGGCCAACGCGCCCTGCCTCCGCGAGGACGGCAGCATGAATTGCATCAGCGCGGGCGGCGAGGAGTGCGGCACCGCGCCGATTTGGGTCCTACCCTTCCGGATCGTCCGCGCGATCTACGACCGCGACCCGGACGCGGCGTGGATAAAGGAGCTCTATCCGCATCTGGAGGCCTTCGTCCAATGGTGGATCGACCACCGTACCGACGAGACGGGCCGGTTCTTCTGCAACAACAGCTGGGAGTCCGGTCAGGACGGGTCGAAGCGCTTCCTCCTTCCGGAACACGAGGAGGGGACCGAATCGACCTACGTCCAGACGGTCGACGTCGAGGCCGCGATGGCGGATGCGATGGCGACTCTCGGCTATCTCGCGCCATTCGCCGGGCATAGCGAGCGCTCTGCCCATTGGTCCGAATTGGCCGCAAAGACCGCGACGAGGACGCTCGAAATGTTCGTCGACGGCTGGTTCCGGGACTTCGACGTCCGCACCGGCAAGCCGATCATCCTCCCCGATTACCTCGACGTCATGATGCTGCTCCCCTTGAGCGTGGGCCTCGCGACTCCCGAGCAGATCGAGGCGATCAAGTCCAAGTTCGAGTACTTCGTCAAGAACCCCAAACCCTGGCTCGAATGGCCCTCCTTTATGTTCTGCTACACGGAGGCCGGCTGGAACGCCGGACTGCGCGATTTGATGGCGGAAGTGGTCGCGGCCACCGCCGCCCGAGCCTATCAACGGACGAACGGTGAACCGATCGCGATCGGCGAGCATCCGGCCGCGTTGCCCGAGCCCTACAACTTCCGCTACCCCGGAATCGCCAACGAGTTTTGGCCAGTCGACGTCGACTTGACCGGCTGCGGCTCCGAGGCCTATGGCTGGGGCGCGACGCTGCCGACTCTCATAATCCGCAACATCGCCGGCTTTCGTGAGACCGCAATGGGCTATGAATTGGAGCCGCATCTGCCCGGCGCGCTTCGATTCCCGGGACGGGTCTACGAGATCTCCAACCTCTCGTGGCGCGGGAAGCGGTTTGGCGTTCGGATCGAGGTGAAGGACGACGGGAGCCTGGAAAGCACGGAGTTCGGGATCCCGTGCAGCCTCTAACCCGATGGGTGCACTTTCAACCGCATGATCCACTCACCGAACGGCAGGGCAATGGATCCCCGGAGCGGTGGAGGTCGATGCATTCGGGGGTCCGCTTTCCTCGGGCGACCAGTTACTCGTTCTTGGGTTTGGGAAAGGACGGCTTACCACCCCTTGCTCGAGATTGTGATCGGCGACCGAGAGGGTGCTTCCGAGGGTTTGCCCCTGACGCCTTTCCTCCTAACTACCGAGGGCGACCCAATGCCAAGCAACGGCTTCCTAGTCTAGTCCGGCTTCCGGTGCCGCTTGAAGAACGCCACGATCTGGGCGATCGCCGGTTGCGGAATCGAATGGGGTCCGGGGTAGATGTAGGTGCCGAGTTCGAGGCCGTTCGGTCCCGGCTCCAGAGTCGTGTAGCCATCGACCTTTGCCTTGGTCGCGTCGGTTCCCAACCTCCTCCGCACCAAGTCGATCGAGAGCTTCTGGGTTCGGAATGGGACGATCTCATCCCGCTCGCCCGCCACGATGAAAGCCGGGAGTGGCTTGAAGAACCGCACCATCCCGATCGACGGGCTGGAGGACGGCGCGACCGCCGCGAAGACGTCGCCCCGCTCCTCCCAGAGCAGATAGGTCATCCGGCCGCCGTTCGAATGGCCGGTCACGTAGATGCGGGAGGGATCGACGTGGTTGTTCGCCTCGAGCGACCTCAGCATCGCATCAAAGAAGGCGAGATCGCGGTCGCCGTAATCGCCTTTCTTTTGCTGCCATCCGTTCTTCGTTCCGCTCGGATCGGTGATCCCCTTCGTCGGCAGCCCCTGCGGGTACACAACGAGGGCCTCCGGCCACAGCTTCTCGATTCCGAAGCTGCGCTCCGCCTGCCGCATGTTCCCGCCGTGGCCGTGGAAGACGAACACCAGCGGCTCGGCGGTTCTGACGGCCACGCTCGGCTGGACGACGATGGCTTGGCGATCGAGATCGCCGACCCGGAAAGTCTGGACGCTTGACTGGCGGGTGACGAGAAGCAGAACGGTTGCTAGCATCTCAGCTTGAAGACGCTCGGAAAGGGCCAGAGTTTAGTTTGAGAGAGTCCATAATCCTGACAGGTTTCTCGTGTCTCAGTACGTCGTCGTCACACCGGAGGGAAAGCGATACGGCCCGACCGACTTTCAGACTCTGTCCCAGTGGGCCGGAGACGGCCGGGTCGTGCCTGGGATGACGGTCGAGGATCTGCTGAGCGGGCAGACGATGACCGCTTCGGCGGTACCCGGCCTATTCGAGAACCAGCCTGCGCCGTATGCGAACTATGCCCGACCAGGACCTCAGGCTCCGAGCGGTTTTCGAGGCAGGACAGCGATGACTCTCGGCCTCATCGGATTGGTCGCCTGGTGTTTGCCGATTCTCGGATTCGGTTTCGGAGTTGCCGCAATCGTCGCCGGCGTCCGGGCGCTTAATTCCTCGGAGCGGACGCAGGCCCTCGTCGGCATCGTCCTCGGGGCCACTTGCTTGCTACTGAGCATCGCCAACTTGATCGCCGGCGCCATCCTCCTGGCGTCGCTACGCAAGTAGCTCCGAAGCAGTTCCTCGTCTCTGCAATCACTGAATTCGCCCGTCTCCAAACTGCTGGCAGATTCTGGCGCAGAAGACGACTCCAAACGGGTCCCTCCGCCGTCGCGCCTCAGTTGAAAAGGAAAGGAACCCCTGATCGGGAGACTAGCAGGGGATGTAGGTTACGTGGGAGTTGCCGTCCTCGAAGAAGTCGACGACCGCGAATTGGGGCGGCGTTTCCTGCATGGGGCCTTTCCACCACGCGCCGCAGACCGCGCCAATCCCGAAGTGCTTGACCCCGTTGTAGTCGACGCGATCCGCCATGTGAATGTGCCCGCTGAGGCAGATCTTCACGTTGCGGTGGCGATAGAAGAGGTCCTTAAGGTGACGGGCATCGATATGCATGAGGTTCCGCGTCACATGCCAGTGGCCCGTGTGCTCTGCGGGACCGAAGAACATCGCCGCGGTCGAGAGAATCGGCGCATGCGAGACGATGCAGACCGGCATGCTGGGATCGGTATCGGCTAAATCTTGCTCTAGCCAGCGCCTCTGGGCGAGATCCAACCGTGCCGCGTACAGGGAGAAGCGATCGGGCATGATGCTGTCGAGGATGACGAAATGCCATCCCGCGATGTTGAAGCTCCGGTAAGTGTTCGGCAATTCGCTCCAGGACAGCCACCAGTTCTTGCCGAACCGAGGATCGGTCATCACCCCGGGCGCCCCCATGGTGCCCCAGCCCCAGACGTCGTGGTTCCCGATCACGTGCTCGACCGGGATGTCGCAGGTGCGGCGGAGCACGTCTTTCGCCGCCGCATACTGCCTCTCGACGCTCGCGGCGTCCCGCATGAGGCCATCCATGATAATGTCGCCGCCCTGGATGATCAGATCGGGCCGTTCGTTCAGCGAATGGACCTTCCGGAGGCAACTGGCCAAGGCATGGGTAGACGCTTCGTTTGCTTCGAGGTGGACGTCGGTGACGTAGGCGACGCGCAGTGAACGCCGGACGCCCTGCGCACGGGTAGGGCCGCCCAAAGCGGCGCCCGCGACGGTCGCAACCGCGCCCGTCAGCAACCCGCGCCTCGAGAACCCTCCGCTCATTTCCGTATATGATCCAAGATCCTCGGGCAATTGGGGTTGCCATTTTTTGCGATTTTTATGATTCCTTCAGAACTTTTAATTGCAGTCGGACCGTCATTGGCGGTCGATTTTAATCGGAGTAGGATAGGAAAAGCGGTTGAGCTGGGCTACGCACTGTGTCGAGTCAGATGCTGAGGACGTTCGCGAATTTCCGAAACTTCCATTCCCAGGCCTGGACGCGTCGAATCGGGATCTTCGGGTGGATCGCGCCGGCATCGTCCTAATCCTTCGCAGTCGAGCCTGCCGCGACGGGAATCCCGCTCATCCAATGAGCGAGCGCGAGTATCAGCTCTTGATGCCGACCCTGCGAGTCTCAGCCGCGACCGCGAAACTCGGGGCCGGAGCTCGGACCGGGTAGCGGAGGCGTTCGAAGATCTCCCGGAGGAATTTGCCGGTATGGCTGTTTTGGACTCCCGCTACCGCTTCCGGCGTCCCGGTGGCGACCACTTCTCCTCCACGCAGTCCGCCTTCCGGCCCCATATCGATCAGCCAATCCGCGG
>DATJYD010000212.1:0-2125 GCA_035499755.1 Fimbriimonadaceae bacterium | reverse complement strand
CCTCGAGGACGTTGGCCTCTTCCACCGCCTTGGTGAGATCGATCGGTGTCGCTTCAAACGTTCCTTCAGGCATCGATCTCCTCCGTTACCATGCGAAGAACCTCTTCTGGACACCTTTAAGCACCCAGTCGGTCAGATAGGCGATCGCGCCGATGAGGATGAGCGTTCCGTAGACCTGCCCCGACTCGTTCGTATGGCTCCCGACCTGGAGCAAGAAGCCGAGTCCGATCTGGTCGGGATTCGAGTTGATGTACTCGGCGAGCACAATGTAGGTCCACATAATGCCGTTGCAGACGATGATCGCCTCCCAGATCTGGGGTAGGGCGGCCGGGAGAAGCACCTTGCGCAGGATCTGTCCGCCTCGCGCGCCCATGTCGCGCGCGACGACGACGAAGTCTTCCCGGACGGCGAGGATCGCGTTTCGCACGAGGAGAATCATGTAGAAAATAGAGCCGAGGAAGAGGAAAACGATTTTCGCCTTCTCCTCGACGCTGAACCAAAGGATGATCAGCCCGATCAGGCCCGTCGGAGGAATCGCTTTGAACGCGTTGACGATCCGGTTGGTGGCGGAGTCGAACGGCGTGTAGGCTCCCATGAGGACCCCGATCGGCACTCCGATTCCCGTAACGAGCAAAAGGGCGATGATCACCCGGAAGAAGCTGCGATAGATCGCCGGGATCAGCCAGCCTTTGTCGTCGAAGTGGGCAAGGCCGCCCAAGACCTCGGTCGGCGAAGGCAGGAAAAGCGGCTTGATGAAGTGGCCGTAGGTGACCAGGCACCAAAGACCGACCAGGACGCCGATCCCGATCCAACTGAAAAGAAGATCCTGCGTCCTGGTGATGGCAGAGCGAACTTGAGTTGCCATCGGGTTCTACTGGTTCGCGATGACTTTGATGTCCGTTCTCCGGTTCATCTGGCGACCCGTCGACGTCGAGTTGTCCGCGACCGGCTTGTCGGGGCCGTTGCCGACCGGGATGAGGCGCTCCGAGTTGAAGCCCTTCGACACCAGGTAGTCGACGACGGACGTGGCGCGGCGCTGGCTGAGCACGACATTGCTGTCGTGATTGCCGACGTTGTCGGTGTTGCCCTCGATCCTGAATACCGCGTTCGAAGCCGTTCTCAAGAGCGGGATAACCTTGGCGTCGAGCGTCCGCTTTGCGTCGCCTGAAAGCTGCGACGAGCCTGTCGAGAACTGGATGGTCAGCGGCTTCGTGAAGATGGGAGTCGCGGTCTGGGCTTCTCTTCGCTGCTCCGGCGTGACCCTGAATTCCTCGGTCTTGGTGACCGTGCGATCCGCCACCGGCTGCTCGTCGTAGATCGCCTTGACGAACTCGTCGTCCTTGGCCTCGCCTGGGCTCAACTCGTCCTGAACGACATCCGCATAAAAGCTGTTGGCCTGGCTGTAGATCGTGTCGAACTGCGGCGCACCGCCGCCGAGCCCGAACGTTTTGGCGTTGTCGGCCAAGGTCGTAAGCTTGACCTTGTTAAAGGTGTTCCGGCAGCCGTCCTCTCCGAGGGACTTGAAGTCGGGGAAGCTTTCCATCATGTTCGTCACCGCGTCGGAGACGTTGTTCTGGGCCTGGAAGGCGCCGTCGAACCAGCCCTTGACGAAGGCCTTGAGGAGATCGCCATGCTGCTGGATGAAGTCCGTCTTGGCGAGGAAGCAGTCGCCGATGAGGTTCGCGGCGGTCTCCGACGAGAAGATCACGTGAGAGCCCGAGACCTTATTGAGAGCGGCGGTGACGTTGGGCTCCCAGGTCACGATCGCGTCGGCCTTGCCGGCAACGAAGGTCGCGACCACGTCGTCCGGTTCGTTTTGGGCGATCTTGTCGTTGAGGATGCCCTTCTTGTCGGATTCCGAGAGACTTGAGTTCAGAACTCCGTAGCGTAGGAGAGTGTCGGAGGGGCTCATCGTTACCAGGGCGACTTTCTTGCCCTTGAGGTCCTCGAACCGGTCGATCCCCTGGCGCGCCACGATCGCGTCGCCGCCTTGCGAATAGTCAACCTGGAAGAGGATCTTCGCGGGCATGCCGTCCTTCTTCAGGCCTCCAAGCTGGGTGGCCGCGGTATCCATCGTAGACCAGGCGACGTCGACGCGGCCGGCCGCAAATTCCTTCATCATCGC
>DATJYD010000211.1:0-7383 GCA_035499755.1 Fimbriimonadaceae bacterium | reverse complement strand
GCCGGTACGAGGACGGGTCCGACGATTGCCTCGGCGCCTGGTCTCAGCGGATGCGAACCCGCTATTTCCCAAACCCGGTGCCCGACGGGTTTTTTTCCGGAGACGCAGTTTCCGACCCCCGCTTTGGAGCGCCTCAGGACTACTATGCCTGGGAATGGGGCGATGCTCTCTTCGTCGTGCTCGATCCGTTTCGGTATTCAATCCGAGGGCCGGGTGCGAGCGACGGCTGGGGTTGGTCGTTGGGGCGCGCTCAATACACATGGCTGTCGCAGACGCTCGAAAAGAGCAAGGCGAAGTTCAAGTTCGTCTTCATCCACAACCTGCTAACCGGCGACCTCGCGGCCCGCGGCGGGGTCGAGGTCGCGGGGTTCAACGAGTGGGGCGGCAAGAACAAGGACGGCTCCGATGGATTTGCCGAGCACCGCCCGGGCTGGGAGATGCCGGTTCACAAGCTGCTGGTCCGCAATCATGTGTCGATCGTCTTCAAAGCCCACGACAACTTCTTCGCGCGGCAGGACCTCGACGGAATCGTCTATCAGATGGTTCCGCAGCCCAGCTTCGCGGGAGACGACCGAATCCGCGATCTCGCCACGTACGGATACAAGGCCGGCACGTTCCTCGGGAATTCAGGCCATGTCCGTGTGCGGGTCGATTCCGAGAAGGTGACCGTGGAATACATCCGCGCGAGCGCCTCGGGGAAGGTGGAATCCAGAGGGAGTGGGGCAGTCGCCTACAGCTTTTCGGTCCCGAGCCGTGCGCATTAGCCTAATCATCGAAAGCAACCCAATGCAAAGCAACGGCTTGCTAGCCTCTTGGATCTTGCTTTAGAATCAGGCTTTGCTCCAGCCGTCTGCCGTCGACCGTCAATCTCACCGCATAGGTTCCCGGAGCCACCATCGGCCCGCGCGGGCCGTAAGGCGTATCGTGCCAGATCGCGGCCATCCCCAATCCTCCCCGCCTTCCGCCCCCACCTGGAGCCGTACCTCGCATGTCCCATACGAAGCGATGGGCGCCCTTGTCCCTGGAAAGTATCTGAGGCGGACGCGCCCAACCGGGCATGACGGTAAGAGCTTTGGGATCCGGAACCAGCGGCTTGTCTTCACTCGTAAAGGTGCGAATCACGTTTCCGCCCGAATCGAGAATCTCCAGCTTCACCGACGACGCACCGTTCGGCAGCCAATAGTCGATCGAGGCGCCGTCCGGCGGGTTCTTGCCGCCTGGCTCTTCGGGCGGGAGGGGCGTGTCGGTGTTCCGATCGAAATCGACGAGAAACGCGTCAGCGGGCTTCCAAAGCGTAGCGACGGGGGCGGGGCCGTCGAAGCGGTCGAGGAAGCTCCAGCCGTCCGGGAACTGGCGCAGGGCCGAGATGTCGTCGAGGATCCAGAAGCCGCGCCCATGGGTCGCGATGACAAGGTCGTCTCCGTGAATCACCAGATCCCGAACAGACGTCGCCGGCATGTTCAGCCGCAAGAGGCTCCAGTGGTTTCCGTCGTCGGTCGAGAAGTAGACCGCGCGTTCGGTGCCGCAGAAGAGCAGGCCGGGCTTGATCGGATCCTCGCGGACGACGTTCACAGGATCGAGCGGCAGGCCCTTCGCGATCTCGGTCCAGGTCTTGCCGCCGTCGTGGGTCCGAAAGATGTGGGCGTGCATGTCGTCGAGGCGGATCCGGTTGATCGCCGCATAGCACGTGTCGTCATCGAAATGGCCCGCATCGAGGATCGAGATCTTGCTCCACGGAGTGAGGCTGAGCGGGGTCACGTCTCTCCATGTTTGGCCGCCGTCTCGGGAGAGTTGGATCAGCCCGTCGTCGGTTCCCGCCCAGATCGTGTCGACGGTCTGATAGGAAGGTGCGATCGCGTAAATCACGCCCCGCCGCTGATCGTTCTTGAACACGCTGTCTTCGGGAGCGGGTGCGTTCTCGCGGGAGAGGTCGGGGGAGATCGTCTGCCAAGTCTTCGCGCCGTCCGTCGACTTGAATAACAGGTTGCCCGCGAAGTAGAGCACATGAGGATCGACCGGCGAGAAGGCGATCGGCGCCGTCCGCAAGTATCTCGCTTGCTGGGGTGGGCGGCAATACTCGACCTCGCCGGTGCTCTTGTGATAGCGGGTGAGCTTGCCGCCGTAGACAAGATCCGGGTTGAGGGGATCTGGCACGCAGTAGCCGTACTCCTCGGCCCCGACCGGATGCCATTCCCGGAAGGTGATCTGGCCATCGTTGCCTCGGCTCGCCACCATCGCCGAACCGCTCTCCTGCTGGCCGCCCATGACGTTGTAGGGGAAGAGATTGTCGGCCGCGACGTGATAGAACTCGGCGGTCGGCTGGTTGTACCAGGAGGACCAGGTCTCGCCGCCGTTGACGGTGACGCAGGCGCCCTGATCGGCGGCGAGGATCATGATGTCGGGGTTGTCGGGGTTGATCCAGATCGTGTGATAATCGTCGCCGCCGGGCGAGCCTTTGATGCAGGTCCAGTCCTTGCCGCCGTCGTCGGATCGGTAGGTCGAAGTGTTGCAGGCGAAGATCACGTTCGGGTTCTTGGGGTGGATGCGGATTTCCGCGAAGTCCTCGCCGCGGCCGATGATCCGACGCTCGTTCGTCACGAAGGTCCAGCTCTCGCCGGCGTCGTCGGATCGGTAGATGCCGGCGCCGTCCTCCGCGTCGACGGTCGCGAAGATCCGCTTGGGATTGGTTCGGGAGACGTCGAACCCGATCCGGCTCACGGCTTTGGGCAGGCCCTTGGTGAGCGGGCGCCAGGTGTTGCCCCCGTCCGTCGACTTGAAGAGGCCCGAATTCGGCCCGTCCCATTCCCCGTTCTCCCACGGTCCCTGCCGCCCGGCCCAGAGATCGGCGTAGATCGTGTTCGCGTTGTTCGGATCGAAGGCGAGGGCGACCGCGCCGGTGTCGGCATCCTTGTAGAGCACCTTCTTAAAGCTCTTGCCGCCGTCGAGGGAGCGATAGACGCCCCGCTCCTCGTTCGGCCCGTAGGGGTGGCCCATCACCGCGACGAAGAGCCGGATCGGGTTCTTGGGATCGACAATAATCGTGTTGATCTGCTGGCCGTCCCGCAGGCCGAGATGGGTCCAGGTCTTGCCGGCATCGACCGACTTGTAGACGCCGTCGCCGACGCTCAGGTCCGGCCGCTGCAGCCCTTCGCCCGAGCCGACGTAAACCACCTTCGGATCGCTCGGGGCGACGGCGAGGTTGCCGATGGAGCCGGTCGGCTGGTCGTCGAAGATCGGCTTCCAGGTTCGCCCGTAGTCGTTGGTCTTCCAGACTCCTCCGTTGTTGACGCCGATGTAGAAGACGTTCGGCTGCCCCGGCACCCCCGTCGCGCCCACCGTCCGACCCCCTCGGTAGGGGCCGATGCACCGCCATTGGAGGAAGTCGTAGCGATTGATCGGGACTTGAGCGGACGCGGTGGCAGCGAGCACGAGCACAGGGAGCACAAAGGAGCGCATGGACCGATTCTAGCTCGGATAATCGGTGACCGATTCGCCGCCCGCATCGGGGGCAGGGCGGTCATCAAGAATGCAGGCACACGGCCGCACGACATCTTGGGCTCGGCCGATTGTTCCGCCTAGAAGTGGGGGCGTAGGATGGCAAGCAATCCGTGCCAAGTAGCCGGCCCGTCTCTTCTCGCCGGTTACGCCCGGAAGCCGTCGGCCCAGTCGGAGGCGCCGGCGAAGCCTTCGAAAGAGGCCCGCACCAGGCGGAGCCCGTATTGGTACTCCACGAAGTGAGCGCTCAGCTTCTTGAAGGTGGCCGCCTCTTGTTCGTGGGGCGGATATTCGAAGCTGCCGGCAACCTGGTAGCTGAAGCGGCCCTGCTCCACGACGTTCAGGATCGCGTCTCGGCTGGTTGGGGCCTTCACGTATTGCAGGAACTCAGGGAAGACGCCGGACCAGAAGAGCAAGAAATCGCCGATGTGCTTATGGACCTCACGCTCCCGCTCGAACGAGTCGGCGTTCACGCGCACGTCGCCTTCGGCGACCATTTCGGCCACGCTCTCCACCCGTCTGCCCATCGCATTCCGGATCGAGAAGATCCCGTCATTGTGGAGGAACCGCACGAGCATCTGAACGAGGTAGTCGTTGACCTCCTCGCCGTCATCGATGCCCAGACGCTCATTCAGGGAATCGTGGAGGGCCTCCACGAAGAAGACTCTGAGCGGGTGGTTGTCGCCGATTTCACGGTTCATCGATTTGCTCCCTATTCTGTGGTCTCGTCTATTGCGCGAGATTCCTTGCTGCGATTCCGAACAGGTTATTCACCTATTCCCGTACATTTGCGGACGCACCGTCCGGCCGTCCGGTTCAGTGGGTCCTAGGCTGGGCCAAAGCGGCTCACCATGCCTCGCTCCATCTTGCGATCGGCGACCGAGAGCGGCGTCCGAGGTTCATTGCGGCACCCGCTCCGCTTGCGCTTCGTTCAGAAATGCAACGCAACGCCCTCCCAGCCGGCGGACCGCCCGGCGGACTCAAGGAACCGGGAGAGTGTCGCAATAGGTTATAACTCGGCAGATGTGCCGGTATTTTTCCCTTTTCGCTCTTAGCTTTCTGACCGCCGCCGCGAGCGCGGACTCCTTTCTCACCCGGCCGGATATCCACGGCAACGAAGTCGTCTTCACGGCGGAGGGGGATCTTTGGCTCTGCGACCTCGGCTCGCCGGACGCACACCGGTTGACCGCCGATCCCGGTGTCGAGACGGACGCCAAGTTCTCGCCCGACGGAACTCAGATCGCGTTTACCGCAAACTACGACGGAGGCAGCGAGGTCTACGTGATGCCGACGAGCGGCGGGATTCCCAAGCGTCTGACCTATACGGAGACCGGCGCCGGCGTGCTCGGATGGACACCGGACGGCAAGGACGTCATTTATCGCTCGAGCGACGGCATGCTCGGACCGGGCTTCGAGTCCTTCGTGACTCAGCTTCTCTACGAAGTCCCTGCGACCGGCGGTGTGCCGACCCAGATTCCAGTTCCCCGCGGCTCGTTCGCTTCTCTCAACTCCGATGGCCACACCCTCGCCTACGTGCCCGAGAGTAACGAGTGGATGAACTGGTTTCGCTACCAGGCGGGTGAGGCCGACCAGATCTGGCTCGCCAATCTGCAGTCCCACAGCTTCCAGAGATTGACCGACGACAACGACGTCGAAACCCAGCCGGTGTGGGCCGGCAAGACGATCTACTTCGTGTCGGAGCGTACGGGGGTGCGCAATCTCTGGAGTCTCGATCCCGACACGAAAGCGGTCAAACAGATCACCTTCTCGAAGAGCGATCCCGTGCGCTACCCTTCGAGCGACGGCCATCGAGTCATCTTCGAGATCGGGCCGAGGCTGGGCATCTACGACCCGGGGAGCCGTTCGCTCAAGCCGCTGGATATCCATCTCGTCAGCGACCACATCCACGCCCGGCCGTTCGAGTATCCGATCTCCCAGGGCGGCAATCCGGTCGGCCTGGGGCCGACCGGCAAGCGCGTCGTGGTGATCGCGCGCGGCCAACTCGTCACCGTTCCTGCGGGAGAAGGGGCGCTGCAGACGCTGATCGACGATTCGAGCCAGCGGGTTATCGGTGCGGCCTGGTCTCCCGATGGGAAGTCGATCGCGTATGTGAGCGATGCCTCCGGCGAGGAGCAGATCTGGCTTGCCGATCCCACGGGCGCGACGAAGCCGAGGCAACTGACCCACGATCTGAAGGGCGAGCATTCCGCCCCCGTCTGGTCACCCGACGGCAAATACATGCTTATCGGCGACCGCGATACCGACGTGCAACTCGTCGACGCGACCACGGGCGCGGTCAAGACGATCGCGCATGGCACTCACGGCGAATCATACGACGTGGTGCAGACCGATTTCGCGTTCAGCCCGGACAGCAAGTGGGTCGCTTATGACCAGAACGGAGAGCGGGGAATCGGCCGCGTCTGGCTCTACGAGATCGCGACCGGCAAAGCGACTCCGGTGACCGACCCGGAGATCGAGTCGGACTCGGTGGCGTTCTCACCCGACGGCCTCTATCTGTTCTTCCTGCAGATGCGAGACGTGACGATGACCGGCGAGATGACGTCCGGACTCATCGCGGAGACGGCTCAGGCCAAGCTCACCGGCGTCACCCTGGCGGCGGCGACCCCCTCGCCATTTGCTCCGAAGAACGAGGAAGAAAACGAGAGCTCGAAACCGGATACTCCTCCGGATGGCAAGAAGATGGTGGTGGATGCCGACGGGATCGCCGGACGCATCTTCGATCTACGAGCCCCGGCCATGCCCGACGGGCAGTTGCTCGCCGAGCCGGGGCGGATCCTCATCGCGAACACGGGCGGCTTGTCGGCATTCGATATCGAGAAGAAGACGATGACCCCGCTTTCGGCGACGGCACGCAAGGTCACGCTTTCGTCGGACGGGAAGAAGCTCCTCGTCACGGGGATCGGGGCGCCTCAGGTTGTCGATGCGATGACCGGGCCATTTGCGCCGACCGTCGGTGCGGTGAAACTGGCCGGCTATACGGTACGCATCGATCCGCAGAAGGAGTGGAGGCAGATCTTCGAGGAATCCTGGCGGGTGGGGCGAGACTTTTATTACGACCCGAACATGGGCGGCGTGGATTGGAACGCCGTGCGGCGGAAGTACGAGGCCGAGTTGCCGCTCGTCGGGGATCGCAGCGACCTGACCCGGCTGCTGGAGAATATGGTGTCGGAGCTCAACACCGGGCACTGCTATGTGAACGGTCCCTCGCCGTTCACGCGTCGGGCCTCGCGGGCTGCCTCGCTCGGCGCCGACCTCGTCTACGATTCGGCCGCTGGCGCGTACAAGATCGAGCACATCCTCCGCGGCGACCCGTGGTCGCCAGAGAACCGATCCCCGCTCGCGGAGCCGGGAGTGGACGTGAAGGACGGCGATTACCTGCTCAAGATCGGCTCGACCGAACTGACCAGGGATCAGGACCCGGCCGCGTTGCTGGTCGGGACGGCCGGCCAGACGATCCCGATCACGGTGAACTCCAAGCCGACGATCAACGGCGCGAAGACGATGTTCATCGTTCCCCTCGGCTCCGACGCCACGCTTCGCGGAGATGCCTGGATCGCGAGCCGGCGCAAGTATGTGGAGAAGGCTTCGGGTGGCAAAATCGGCTACGTCTATGTCGGGGATATGGGCGATGGGGGGGCGGCCCAGTTCGCGGAGCAGTATTACGCGCAGGACGACAAGCCGGGCATCATCGTCGACGTTCGCGGGAACGGCGGCGGGTTCATCTCAGGGAACTTGTTGGCGAGACTGGCTTCGAAGATCACCGGGTATTTCACCTTCCGTTCCGGCGGCAACTTCCGGCGCGAGGGTTGGGCGCCGGTCGATAAGGTCGTAGCGGTGACCGACGAATATGCCTTCTCGGACGGCGAA
>DATJYD010000210.1:0-2861 GCA_035499755.1 Fimbriimonadaceae bacterium | reverse complement strand
CGTCTAGACTCGAAATAATGAGCGCCGCCTATCGCATCGAGATGCTTGGTGGACCGCTCGTTCACTCGTTCGTTTGATTTGCGTCACATCGGCGCAAAGCGGCGGGCGCGGCCAGAACCAGGGGGCATAATCCCAATCGTGAAGGTTTTCATTTCCGCGGACATCGAAGGCGTGACGGGCGTCGTGACTTGGCATCAGTGCGGCACGCCTAGCGGCGAGCATTACGACTGGCCTTTTGCCAGGCGAATGATGACCCACGATGTCAACGCGGCCATCCGGGGGGCCCGTGCGGCCGGCGCCACCGAGATCGTGGTGAAGGACTCCCACAACACGAGCAAGAACCTCCTCATCGATCAGCTCGAAGACGGCGCCCAACTCATCAGCGGCTTGGGATCGGGAATCCACGGAATGATGGAAGGGATCGACGCGACCTTCGATTGCGCCATGCTCGTCGGCTACCACGCGATGGCGGGAACAACGGCTGGAATCATGGAGCACACCTATACGGGAGGTGTGCATCGGTTGTGGATTAACGGCAATCTCTCCGGCGAGATGGGCATGTCGGCCGCAATGGCGGGCTTCTTCGATGTCCCGATCGTGTTCGTAAGCAGCGACAAGGCGGGTTGCGACGAGGCGGCCGCACTGATTCCCGGCGTCGCGACCGCGGCCGTGAAGTACGGGCTTGGGCGCTACATGGGGCGCGTACTCCATCCCAGCGAGACCGGTCCCCTCATCGAGGCGGCAGCCGAAAAGGCGGTCCGTGGCCTGAAGTCGATCGGAACGATCAAGGCGGCCGAGCCGAGCACTTACAGGATCGAATTCAATCGCTCGGAAGAGGCGGATTTCGCCGCCAAGCATCCGGCCGCGACACGGGTCGACGGATACACTATCGAGGTGGTTGGCGCAACCTATGAGGTTGCCCATCAGCTTGCCCAGAACATCATCTCGTTCTCCGCCAACGGTATCCGGTCACTGAACTGAAAACCGGCTAAGAAAAATCGTCGCTGTGCATCGGGTTGCCTTCGATCACTAAGAAAGGGGGCAGGCGCAGACCCTCGGACTCTCGGTCGCCGATCCCATCCGCCGTCTTTCCCCAAACCCAAGAACGAGTGACTGATCGCATCTCCAGCGTTCTTGGGTTTCGGGAAAGACGGCGGATGGGATCGGAAGGGCTAGCCTAACGTGATTGGGGGGCAACATGCAATCAGACACCCACCTAACGGCGCTTGCGAGTCGATGGGTTCCGTTTGTGCGGCCGAACCTGAGCCGTCCGGGTTCGCTCCGCCCACCAACCGCGGGCAGACTCTTCGATCTCGGCGGCCTGTTCGTCGGCGGCATCCCGGTTGCCGCGACACCAGGCGGGAGCCCCAAACGAGCGATGGGCGATGGCTTCCAGGATGTATTTCGCCACATCGCGGATTTCCATCGGCGAAGCCAACGACCATTCCGGCACGACGCAGCGTGTCGGGCGCTCGTCTTCGAGGGCCGCGAGAAGTTGAGGAACTGCTGCATAGCCATACTTCATGAGGCGCGCGGCCGGTGTTCCCGGTGGGATGACCCTCGACGGTGTGTCCCCTGATTCCCCGCATGTCTGGTCTCGAAGCTCGTAGATCAGCTCCGCGATCCTTCCGGAAGCAGGTAGCTTGGCGACATTCGGCATGGCGTGGCTGTCGTCCTCGGCGAGCATTGGCCGCAATCCATCGAGAACGGAAGAGGCTTGGAGTAGGTTCGCATTGTCCGGGTAGCTGCGGACCGCGCGGTCGAGTTCGTCGACGACGTCCTTTCGCGTGAAGCCCAGATCTCGCAGATCTTCCAGCGCTTGCCAGATCGCGTGATCGCCGAGATCTTCCATCAGCAACTGGGCAAAGGTCTCGCCGTCCTGGCTGGGCCAGCGCGGCGGAGTCGATTGCGCCTTCCCGTAGAGGTCGCGGCTGAGCACGGGCAGGCCCCGCGCCTCGCATGCGCGGGAAATCACGAAGAGCGTGGCGGGAAGGGTCAAAGGCCCCCGCACGTAGGGGAAGTCCATCTGATCCCATTTTTTGCTTTGCGCGGTCCTCGCCCATTCCTGGAAGTCGACGTCTGAGTACTGCAAAGTCCCACGGAGGCCGGGAGCGCCTGGCCGGTGCAGGGCCAAATCCGTTCCTAGCACGATGAAGTCGCTTCCGCTTTTGACGAGGAAGCCGTATTGGGAAGGCAGGTAGAGGGTCTTGCCTTTGGAGTGAACCATCGTATCGAGCCGCACGAACTGACCGGAGACGACGGCGTCGTATCCTAACGTGTCGAACCAGGCGAAGAGCCCGGCGCGCCCGTCTCCTCGGGCCTGCACAGGGCCGCCCAGGGCCATTGCCGACAAGGCCAGCAACACGAATCCGACAAACCGCTTGACCATGGTTCCAGGGGATTGGCGACGCAATACCCCAGTCTTGGTTATCGGAACGAACCCCCGAAACCGGAGGCGAATAGAGGGGTGCGGTTAGGGCTAGACTGTAGCCACTCCTCTCCATGCTTAACCTAACTTTTCGTCAGCTCGAACTCAAGAAGCGCCATCCGCTCACGATCAGTCGGGGAACGACGATTTCGACCATCAATCTCTTCGTGCTCGTCTCCGATGGAACCCACACCGGGATTGGAGAAATGTGCCCGGCCGACGCCAACGGCTGGACGGCGGAGGCGGGAGAGGCCCAACTCTCCGCATGCCGGGCCGCCGGGCTCTCTGCCTCCCCTTATCTCGCATGGGAAGCCATGAACGAGGCCGGCGTCCATCCGCCCGCGATGGCGGCATTGGAAGTCGCCCTTTGGGACCTGTTGGCCAAACAGGCGGGCCTGCCGCTTTATCGTCTTCTCGGGTTGCCTAAGGAGCA
>DATJYD010000209.1:0-3136 GCA_035499755.1 Fimbriimonadaceae bacterium | reverse complement strand
TGGGCAAGCTGCTCAAGGAATACGCGGAAAACGAAGGAATCAACGTTCTCGGAGTCGACATTGGCGGGGCCACGACGGACGTTTTCTCGGTCTTCAAGGCGCCAAGCGGGGAGCGCATCTATAACCGAACGGTCTCCGCGAATCTCGGGCTTTCCTATTCGATCTGCAATGTATTGAAGGAAGCCGGCGCCGACAACATCGCCCGGTGGCTTCCGTTCGAAATCGACCCGGCCGAAGTCCGCAACCGGCTGCGGAACAAGATGATCCGCCCGACGACGATCCCGCAGACTTACGAGGACCTGCTCATCGAGCACGGAGTCGCGCGGGAAGCCCTGAGACTTGCCTTCGACCACCACAAGAAGCTGGCGCGCGGCCTGATGGGTGTGCAACAGCAGCGATCGGTCGGCGATATCTTTGCTCAATCCGGCGGAGGCGAATCGCTCGTCAAGATGATGGCGCTCGACATGATCATCGGCTCCGGTGGCGTGCTTTCGCATGCGCCAAAGCGAGCCCAGTCGGCCCTGATGATGATGGATGCCTATCAGCCCGAGGGAATCACGATGCTGACCGTGGACTCCATCTTCATGATGCCGCACCTCGGAGTCCTTTCCGAGCACGTCTACGAGGCGGCGCGCGAGGTATTTGAGCGTGACTGCGTGGTCCGGATCGGGACGTGCATTGCGCCGGTTGGATTGGCGAAGGAGGGAGACGCGTGCGTCACGGTGCGCGGTCGGAGCGTGGATATCAGCGTCCCGTTCGGGGAAATCCAGGTCGTCCAGGTTCCTGACGACGTCGAGGAGATTACAGTCGAGCCGGCAAGGGGGTTCGACGTTGGGGCGGGGAAGGGCAAGCCGGTGGTTGTCCGCCGATTCGACGCGAGCAAGGGAAACCGGGATCAGACCACCAATTTGATCGACGGCCTCGTGGGTCTCATCATCGACGCCCGAGGACGGCCTTTCGGAATCGAGTTGAACACGCCGAACCGGGTCCAGAAGCTGCGGGCCTATCTGCAAGCGATGGGTCTGCCGCTGCCATAACGGGCTCGGTACCCGGCGGGTCCGCCAAAGCAAGCCCTGAACCTCGAGACCGAGCATTGGGAGCGATACCTCGCCAGGGCAGCGGCGCGAAGATCCAAGTCGGTTGACCTCTTGCCGGCTGGTGAACCCAATCGCGAGGTCACGCCGGATAAGCTCCTGGGGTGATCCCGATGCTCGTTTTTGCCGCATTGTCCGTGCAAGATGTCTTCGTCAGCGGAACGGACGGGTTCGACACCTTCCGCATCCCCGCCCTGGCGGTCGCCTCGGACGGATCTCTTCTCGCCTTCGCCGAAGGGCGCGCGAGCCTTGACGATCAGGCTGGCAACAAGATCGTTCTGCGGCGTCGGCGGAAAGGCGCGGAAGAGTGGTCGCCACTTCAGATCGTTGCCTCCGACGAAGCCGCCTCGCTGAACAACCCATGCGTGCTGACACTTCCTCACGGGCGCGTGCTCCTGATGTATCAGCGCTATCCTGCCGGAAGGCGGGAGGCGACGGCGCCTCCCGGCCTCGACGGCCCACGGATCATGCGCTGCTTCCTCGTCGAAAGCCGGGACGACGGGAAGACCTGGGACCGGCCCCGCGACATCACGACCCAAGCAAAGCGGGACGCCTCGGTCCGGACACTGGCTTCCGGGCCGGGAGTCGGAATCCGGCTGACCGAAGGCAAGCGGAGGGGGCGCCTCGTGTTCCCGTTCAACGAGCGCGCCGGACATGGCTGGGACGTGTTCGCCTTGTTCAGCGACGATGGTGGAAAGACCTGGAAGGCGGGCTCAGCCGCACCCCAGCCGCCAGATGTGCAGGCGAATGAGGTGCAGATGGCGGAGGGCGGTCCCGACGGGATCCTCCTCAACGCGCGCAATCAAGACACGGTCCGTGAGCGTTTGCAGGCGATCTCGAGCGATGGCGGAGAAACGTGGAGCGAAGTCAGACCCGTTGCCGCGCTCCCGGACCCAGCCTGCATGGGAAGCCTGATCGGCGACCGGCGAGGCGCCCTGTACTTCGCGAATCCCGCCGATCGGAGCGAGCGGCGAAACGGGACGATCTACTCCAGTCGCGACTTCGGCGCGACCTGGGTTCCGTTTGCGAAGCCTGGCGAAAGCTCCTTCGGCTACTCGTGCCTGGCGCTTTCAGGTGAGAAGACGTTGTTCTGCCTCTATGAGACGGAGCGACCGATGCCCGATGGGCGCCGACGCTATGTTATTCGCCTTGCCGAGTTTCCCATCCCACAGTCTAGCGACCCATCCAAGCACGCCTGATTGTGAGCCGCTGCTCTTCAAGGGTAATGGATTTCGCGGAGACCGATGTCGAGGTCGCGAACCCAGGTGGGATCGTGCAAGACTGATAGGGTGAAGACCCAGCCGATTCCCGGAACCGACCTGACTACGACGCGCCTCGCCTACGGATGCATGCGTATCGCCGGCACCTGGAATCCCGCCGAATTGACGCCGGCGCGCCGCGAGAACGCTCATGCCTGCCTGATCGCGGCCTACGAGGCCGGCTACACGCTCTTCGACCATGCCGACATCTATGGCCGCGGAATATGCGAGAGCCTCCACGGCGAGGTGATGAAACAGATCCCTTCGATGCGGAAAGATATCGTGATCGCGACGAAAGGCGGCATCCGCTTTCGCGACGAACCGCCCGGAACCGTCAACCGCTACGATTTCTCGTACGAGCATCTCATCGAGGCGTGCGAAGGCTCTTTGAAGCGTCTGGGGATCGAGACGATCGACATCTACCAGCTTCACCGGCCCGATGTGTTGATGGATCCGGATGAGATCTGCCGGGCCTTTGAGAGGTTGCACGGCGAAGGCAAGGTGCGCTATTTCGGCGTCTCCAACTTCACGCCGTCCTACGTCGAAACGCTTCAGAAGGCGCTGCCCTTCAAGCTCGTCGTCAACCAGGTCGAGATCAGCTTGGCGCGACTGGACTGCTTCTACGACGGCACTCTGGATCAATGTCTTCGCGACAAGCTGACGCCGCTCTCCTGGTCGCCGTTGGGCGGAGGTTGGCTCAGCGAGCGCGCTCAGGTCGAAGAAGAGAAGCAGAAGAGGCTTCTGGAGGAGATGGATGCGGTCGCGGCGATCTACGGATTCGAC
>DATJYD010000208.1:0-2632 GCA_035499755.1 Fimbriimonadaceae bacterium | reverse complement strand
CGGCTCTCCCCCCAACTTCCCGACGAGCTCCGGACGCTCACCCAGGCGGTGCAAGAGATCAACGTAATGGCCGACCTCGTGGCCGCCCACATGACGCTAAGCACGGAGGATAAGGAGACGATCCTCGAAACCGTCGACCTTGGCGACCGGCTTCGGAAGCTGCTGGAAATGCTTTCGAAGGAAGTCCGCGTCCTCGAGCTGACGTCGAAGGTTCAGAGCGAGGTCAACACGGAGCTGAGCAAGACCCAGCGCGAGTACTACCTGCGCGAGCAGCTCAAGGCGATCCAGAAGGAACTGGGCGAGTCGGACGAGCGCGGCGAGGAACTGGAGGAGCTCAAGAAGAAGATCGACGGGGCCGCTCTGCCCGAGGAAGCGGCGAAGGAGGTAGGCCGCGAGTACGACCGGCTTCGCCGGATGTCGCCTGGCGCGCCCGAATACACCGTCGCCCGAACCTACATCGACTGGGTTGTCTCGCTGCCCTGGAACAAGGCGACCGAGGACAACCTGGATCTGAAGGCGGTCAAGGAAGTCCTCGACGCCGACCACTCCGGGCTCGACAAGATCAAAGAGCGCATCATCGAGTTCCTCGCCGTTCGCAAGGTGAAGAAGGAAGGCAGAATCCGCCAGCCGATTCTCTGCTTCGTAGGCCCCCCCGGAACCGGCAAGACGTCGCTTGGACGGTCGATCGCCCATGCGATGGACCGCAAGTTCGTGCGGCTTTCCCTCGGCGGCATGCGGGACGAAGCCGAGATCCGCGGCCACCGGCGGACCTACATCGGGGCTTTGCCCGGCCAGGTGATCCAGGCTCTCCGCCGGGCCGAGACGAACAATCCGGTCATGATGCTGGACGAGATCGACAAACTGGGCAGCGACTTTCGCGGCGATCCCTCGTCGGCCCTGCTCGAAGTACTCGATCCTGAGCAGAACTCGACCTTCCGCGACCACTACATCGACGCGCCCTTCGATCTGTCCAAAGTCTTCTTCATCACGACCGCGAACCGGCTCGACACCGTGCCTCCGCCTCTGCGCGACCGCATGGAAGTCATCGAGCTCGGCGGCTACACCGAAGAGGAGAAACTTCAAATCGCGGTGCAGCACCTCGTGCCGAAGCAGATCGAGGAGCATGGCCTGACCGCTTCCCAGATCGAGTTCAAAGATGAAGCGCTCAAGCGGCTGATCCGCTTCTACACCCGAGAGGCGGGCGTCCGAAACCTCGAACGGGAGATCGGTTCGGTCGTCAGGAAGGCGACCAAGATGTTCGCGGAGGGGCGCAAGTCGAAGGTAAGCGTCGGCTCGCGATTCCTGGAGACGGCGCTCGGCGCGCCCCGCTTTACTCACGACGAAGTCGTGGAGCGGGAGCTGACCCCGGGCATGGCGATCGGGCTCGCCTGGACTCCGGTCGGCGGCGATGTTTTATTCATCGAGACCGCCAAGATGCCGGGAAGCAAAGGGCTGATCGTGACCGGCCAACTCGGGGACGTGATGAAGGAATCGGTCACGGCCGCGCTCAGCTACGTGCGCAGCCATTCGTCCGATCTGAAGATCCCTGCCGACTTCTATGACAAGTCGGAGCTTCACGTTCATGTGCCGGCGGGGGCGGTGCCGAAGGACGGCCCGAGCGCGGGGATCACGATGATGACGGCGCTAGCGTCTCTGCTCACGAAGCGCCGGG
The DNA here is from genome assembly GCA_035499755.1 of Fimbriimonadaceae bacterium. Classification (GTDB taxonomy): domain Bacteria; phylum Armatimonadota; class Fimbriimonadia; order Fimbriimonadales; family Fimbriimonadaceae; genus JAEVZK01. The sequence goes on along the minus strand of DATJYD010000208.1, from coordinate 960 downwards.
TCAAGCCCCGCCTCGCGATGACGGGTGAGATGACACTGAGCGGGCAGGTGCTGCCGGTGGGCGGGATCAAGGAAAAGGTCCTTGCCGCGCATCGCGCCGGGGTCGAAACGCTGATCCTGCCGGAAGATAACGAGAAGGACTATTTGGAGGATGTGCCGAAAGAGATCCGGGAGGCGCTCAAGACGCATTTCGTGAGGAACGCGAGCCAAGTCCTCCGCTTGGCTCTCGACCGGAGCGTGGCGTCTTAACGATTTTGGATTTGGAAAGCCGGTCAGACTAGCACTCTAGCGATCCAGCAATGCTCGAAACCCCGCTCTTCGGCCGATTCCTGGGCGAGAACAAGTATCTGATCTTCGCCCCCGCCCAGGAGTATCTCTGGCTGGTCGCGATCTGCGCGTTCGGGGGTGCGGCGGTGGGTGTATGGGGCGTCGTGAGTCAGAGCTTCTACTGGACTTGCGTCGGCGTCGCGGTTTGCATGGCGGGCATCTGGGGAGCGGCGTCGCTCCATTGGATCAGCTTCAATTTGCGCGAGCGAGTCTATACGCGCCGGCAGGGACCGGGGATGTTTCCGAAGACGACCCGCGGCTCCTTCAAGGACCTCGAAGTGATCTTCATGATCGCCGGGCAGCACCTGCTCGTGGGAAAGATCACCTATCGCCTGCTCCTGCAGTGGCGGGCCCACAAGGAGCCTCCGATGGTCCTGACCCAGACCTACTTCATGCTCGCGGCCGGCATGCCGATCAACGCGGGCGCGGGATCGCTCTTCCACTTCGGCACGAAGGTGAGCCAGGCCCTCGGTATCCCCCTCGTCGACAACGCTCACTTTCTCAGCGCCAACCCGGTTCCCTTCATGCGGTAGGCGCACTGTGCGGACTCGGTTGTTGGGCTCAGAAGGGGTGGACGATATGCCGCCCGGCCGCCAGGAGCGAGAATATCAACACCGCCCGGTGGTCAACCCTG
>DATJYD010000207.1:0-3521 GCA_035499755.1 Fimbriimonadaceae bacterium | reverse complement strand
CGTGGTCTGCATGAACAAGATGGACCAACTCAAGGCTGAGAACGTCCAGTCGTTCGTCGAGGCTTATTGCGGGCTTGCGGGAACCGAGGAGTACATGATGACCACGGCGACCCAGGGCGTGAACGTCGACAAGCTCACCGGCCTCATCGTCAGCCACCTGCCTGAAGGCGAACCACTTTACGAGGAAGACGAATTCACCGATCAGCCGTCGCGGTTCCTAGTCGCGGAACTCATCCGCGAGAAGATCCTGAACGGGACGCGCCAGGAGGTACCCCATGCCACCGCGGTTCTCGTGAACCAGTGGGAGCAGGAGGACGACCTGGTGCGGATCGGGGCCGACATCTTCGTGGAGAAGGCCTCCCAGCGGGGCATCCTGATCGGCAAACAGGGACAGTTCCTCCGGCAGATCGGAACGGATGCGCGCAAGGAGATCGAGGGGCTACTCGGCTGCCGGGTGTTTCTGCAACTCAACGTCAAGGTTCGGGAGGACTGGCGGATGAATCCGCGGATGCTTCAAGAGCTCGAGTACAGCGACTAGCCTTGGGTCTGCTGGATTGCCCGATTGCCGCGTCCCGTCGACCGGTGGGTAGCATCAGGTAACCGACCTTGCCTACGATCTCTGATGTTTTCGGCAACGACTTGCAGCCAGACCCGGCGGTTGCCCTGCGGCCGGTGCAGATACCGATCCGCAAGCGTCCGGGTCCGAGCCCTCGTCTGCAATTCGTCATCGAGTTTGTCGGCCCGCGATCGGTCAGCGCGAGCGCGGCCGCGGCTCTTTTGAGCCCCGACTGGAAGAGCGCGCTTGGCGAACCGGAGATCTACGCGATGTCTCAGGCCGACGTCGAGTGGAGGCCCCTGACCCAAACCGGTGCGGGCAGCTACGACTCGCTCGCGATCGCCTGGGATTTGCTTACGCTTCGCGGGCAGCTTTCCAAGCAATCGGCCCAGCACTTGCTGCAAACCGCGGAGCGGTTCGCCGAGCAGATCCGGCGTCGGGCGATGGCGATGCCGGTTCCCGACGACGTTCCCAAAGCGATTTCCCAGATCAAGCAAGTGGAGGAGCACTTCGATGCCGGGGCATCCGTGCTTGTACTCGCCAACTCGCGGGAGGTCAACGAATACGAGCTTTGGGTGTGGTGCGCGAAGCTGGGTTTGACCTCGAACTTGACCGAAGGCACGTTCGATTGGCTCGTCCCCGCTTCTCCGTTGCCCCTGTTCAGCGTCTCCCCAGTCGGCGACACGGAGTCTTTCAGCCTCGAGGGCGCGCAGCGAGGCGACCGCCACGAGGGGGTGTTGCTCGGATTCAGCGTCCCGCGCTCACCTGAGCCAATGGCAGGACTTGAAGCCATGTTCGCCGCGGCCTCCTTTCTCGGGGGGAAAATGCCAGGCAAGGTCTATGACGAGAACAACCGGGAGCTGACGGATCGCTCCCGTCAGACGATGCGGCAGGAACTCGCGGAGGCGGTTGAAGCGATGACGAAGCTCGGCTTCGCCCCCGGCTCACCGGAGTGCCTGAAGACCTTCTGAGTTCGAGGTTCTGGGTGCCTGAAACCAGGCACCCGGACCGAATTCCCGAAGCTCTAAACTCCAGACTCCCTAGGGCTCGTCGTCGAGCTCGACGTGTCCTTTCTGTTGGGCGCTGGCCCGGCGTCGCACCTGCCCGTAGGACCGGCCCGTATCCTGGCTCTGAACCTGGGGCGCCGTAGACGTTCGGACTGCCGTGTGCATGAGCCTGGCCTTCGCCTGCTCTTCCAGGGCAAGGCCGACCAAGCCCTTCTTCGGGTCCTTCCTCGTGACCGCCTTGTCCCAGAGATAGAGAATCGGGGAGGCGTTGTAGATCGATGAGTAGGTACCGGAGGCGATACCGACCAACATCGCGACGCAGAAGAACTTCAGTTCGGGGGTTGCCGTGCCGAAGGCGATCAGGATTGCGAGGGTGACGATAACCGTCATCGAGGTGTTGAGGGACCGAGCAAACGACTGAGTGATCGACCGGTCCATCACGAACCCGAGATCGTGGCCCTTCTCCGGCCGCCGCAGGTTTTCACGAATTCGGTCGAAGATGACGACCGTGTCGTGAACGGAGAAGCCGATGACGGTCAGCATCGCGGTTATAAACAGAGCGCTGATCTCCCATCCCAGGAAGAAGCCGACGAAGGCCGCCGAACCGACAACGACGAGGATATCGTGGACGAGGGCGATAATCGCCGACGTTCCGAACCGCAGCCCGGGAACAAACCCGCCAAGCGAGAAACCGAACCGGAACGCGAGATAGAGGATGATCAGGGAAGAGCTGAGGACCACCGCCCAAATCGCGTTCGTGATCATCTCTTTCTGAATAACCGGCCCGATCGAAGTGAAGCTCCGCGGCGTTTCGTTCGTCAGCCCGGCCTTGTCGGCGAGGAAGCTCGCGGCCTTCGCCTGATTCAAGACCCCCGTCTTGGGGTCGATGAACGCTTTGATCTGGTCATTCGGCGGAACGGTGAGATACACCAGGTTCTGGACGACGTCTGGCTTGAAGGTGTACTGATAGACGCCCAAGCCTGCGCTGCTTAGTTTGGCCCTGGCCGCGTCAACCGTCTTCACGCCAAGATCGCTGAGGCTATAGGCAACCTCGATCTGAGTCGGGGAGACGCTTGAAGACAGCGGGGTCAAATGCCAATCCTCTGGCTTCGTGTCGGACGGCCTAAAAGCGTTCGAGATCGTCGCGATCTTCGCGTCCGGGGTATCTCCGGCAATCTTCGAAGGATCGGTAAACGTCAGGGTTAGCGGCTGAGGCTTGTAGGTTGCAAATTGAACGTTGCTGCCCTTCAAACCCGCCTTCTCGAGGTTCGCGGCATAGGCCGTGTTGCGGAGGGTCTGGCCCGCGACTCCGTAGCTCGCCTCGTAGCCGCCCCGGAACTCGACGTTGAACCTGAAGCCGTTGATGAAGGCGAAGAAGACGACGATCGTCGCGCCCGAGATCAGGAACCACTTCTTACCCTTCTCCACGACCTGCAACGGCGCCGTGTCGGCCCGAGCCTCATACTTCTTGAACCAGTTCCGCTCAACCGCGTACCACTTGGGATTGGTCGCAAAGCCGGAGTCGGCGAAGAAGACGAGGAGGGAGCGGGTCACCATGACGGCGGTGAACAAGGAAATAATGACGCCGATGATCAGGGTCGTCGCGAAGCCTTTGACCGGGCCGGCCCCGAACGTGACGAGGACCATCGAAGTCAGGATCGTACAGGCGTTCGAGTCCACAATCGCGGGCAGGGCACGCCGGAAACCGAGGTCGATCGCGCTGTGAAGGGTCCTTCACTTCTTCATCTCCTCCTTGAAGCGTTCAAAGACAAGGATGTTGGCATCGACGGCCATACCGACGGACAAGATAAAGCCGGCGATCGCGGCGAGCGAGAACGTGGCATCGATCGCCTTCAGCACAGATAGGGTGAAAAGGACGTAAAGCGAGAGAGCGATCGCCGCCACGATGCCGGGAAAGGCATAGTACACGATCAGAAAGGCCGCCACCACGCCGAATG
>DATJYD010000206.1:0-3351 GCA_035499755.1 Fimbriimonadaceae bacterium | reverse complement strand
CGCCCAGCTTAGCCCGTGGCTCCTCTTTCCGATCGACGGGCTCAATCTGCGCCAGGGCACTTGCGGCCAGCTTCTCGGCTACGGCTACCTGAACCTGCCGCTCTGCGATCCCAAGCCGACCACCGATGGAACCGACGTTCCTACCGGCGGCAACTGCTGGACCCTCTTCCTCAACTCCCACAACTTCAAGGGCCCGGTCGCCTTCTTCCTGCCCTACTACTGGTCCCATGCCGCGGCTAAGGAGCCGAGCCTTTCCGGTCAGCTTCTCGATACCCGCCCGAACGATCCGAACCGGGCCGTGCAGATGGAAACCCAGTACATCCCCTGCCGAGTCGCGAAGGACTCGAAGGGCGAATCCTACGCCAGGATCGAGCCGACCCGCTTTCCCTTGAACTCGGGCGGCGATTCGGCGCTGGTCCACCAAGACACCGCCTACAGCAAGGCAGCGCTCTGGGACTCGGTTGCCGCCTGGTTCGCGGGAGGCTCGGGAAGCGGCGGCCGGATCGATCCGCGCGGCGCTTCCGTCGTCGATTTCCCCGGCGGCGGCTACGCGACCTGGGAGATCCGTGTGACCGGCGCGGACGGGAAAGAAACGAAAGTGCCGATCGCCTGGAGCTCCTTCGCGACTCCCGCCGCCCTCGATCCTAACACGTACGGCTATAAATGGGACGACGCGCAGACCACCCAGGGCGACGGGCTCGTCACGCTCCCCCAGTATTTCCACCTCGAGGACGGGGACGACGCGAAGAAGGCGCGATGGATCCCGGTCCCGGCCGGCGAAGTCCCCGCCGAGACCGGGCTCCAAGATATCCAGTGGCAGAGGCCGATTGAGAGGCCGGAGGAGCCCTACACGACCCCCGACGATCCCGATAGCTGCTGGAAGAAGCCCGGGCCGAAGGCGGGACCGTTCGGGGCCCGTCTTGGGGACGGCACCGTCGTCACTTACTACTGGTATCGCTTCGCCGACCAGCCGGCGCTGCTCAACGCGGGGTTGACGAAGGCCGAGCGGGAGAAGCTGCAGAAGCGGGTCGAGAAGCTCCAGCGGGCCTGGACCAAGGATCGAGACTACCTTCCGCCGCCTACTCGAGGTACGTTGGCCGACCTCGATCCGGCTCTGATCGTCAAGCCGCCGAAGGGCCTGGAGATCGGCTACGTCCCGATCGCGACCCGACAGGAGTGGGGGAAGGACTGACGGGACGCCGAAACCGCCTCTCCTCACCTAGGATTGGTTAAGCGCCTTAGACATCCTCGCATTTCGCTCAGAATGACGGCATGGTCTGCGCCGTGGCCCTCGCCGTCATCCTGGATTTTGAGACGAGCCGTGCGTGTCTTGTATCGCCTGCGACATGCCCTGAGGTCCGGAACGAGATCGGTCTTCCATGGACGGCGCGCTTAGACCTTGGGACCTTGACGGTTCCCCCCTGGCGTCCGGCAACGCCGCAACCCGCGATGATCAAAGACTACGGCCTCAAGCCCTATATCCGCACGAGCCGCTTCCTGCCCCACTCCGAGGACAAGGCCTGGAAGCTCGTCTGCGAGATGCCTTACAACTGCCAGTTCCAGCCGAGCATCGAGATCGAAGCGCCGGCCGGGCAGGTGATCAAGTTCAACTCGACGAACCCGCTCGTCCTCTATCTCACCCCGACGGAGACCTGCACGACCGAGGCGGGCGACCACGTCTACGAGGCCAAGAACTGGATTAGCGGGGAAGGGGCGATCTATACGATCCCGCCTGGCGTGGTCGTCAAAGCCGTCAAGTTTCGCGAGACCGGCTACGACACGTCCTTCGCCGGCTCCTTCGAATGCAGCGACGAGGACTACAACATCCTCTGGCGACGCGCCGCCCGAACCGCTTACCTCTGCATGCGCGACCACTTCTACGACTGCCCGGACCGGGAGCGCACCGGCTTCTGGGGCGACGGCACGCCCGAGCTCGACCAGTGCTTCTATATCTTCGACACCAAGTCCCATCAGATCTGCAGGGACCTCTTGCTGAGGCCGCTCCAGCCGACCTTCTATCCCGGCCAGATCCTCGAATTCCTCGGCGAATACGGGCTCTGGTTCTACTACATGCAGACCGGCGACCTCGCCTCCCTCGCCTCCGTCTACGAACCCACCAAGACGTTTCTCCTCCACACCTACAAGTTCGGCGATGCGGGCACCTGGTTCGACTGGGGCGTCGACAGCAAGGACACGGCGGTTGTCGAGACCTGCTTCGCCTATCTCGACCTGAAGACCCTCCGCAAGATCGCCCTCCTCACCGGCCACCAGGCCGATCTGCCGGAGATCGATTCCCGAATCGAGGGGATTCGCGGCAGCTTCGACGTCAAGTATTGGAAGGGCGCTTACTACCAGTCCTCCGACGTCAAGACGCCCGATGATCGCGCCAACGCGATGGCGGTGAACGCAGGGCTGGCGGGCGCCGACAAGTGGGATGCGATCTACCGGAACGTTCTCGCCACGACGACGAATTCAAGCTGCTTTTTCGACCGCTGGGTCTTCGAGGCGTTATGCAAGATGGGCAGGCAGGACGATGCCCTTGTCCGTATGGCGACTCGCTACCGGACGATGATCGACAGCAGCTTCTCGACGCTCTGGGAGCACTACGACCGCTGGTGGGCCTCCTGGCTGAACGCCTTCGACGAGGGATCGTCGCTCAACCACGGCTGGAATCCGCCGGCTTTGTTGCTCTCCTACGATATCGCCGGCGTGCGGCCGGTCGACCCGGGCTGGACGACCTACGAGGTCATGCCGAAAGAGGCCTTCCTCAGCTCGATCAAGGCGACGGTGCCGACGGTCAAGGGCCTGGTGAAGGTCGCGATCGGGAAGACGAAGAAGACCTACACGGTCGATCTCGATTCGCCGGCGGGCACCGCCGCTATCGTCGGCATCCCGAAAGGCAGCTTCACAAGGCTGGATTCGGTGTCGCTCGATGGCAAGCAGATCTGGAAAGGTGGCGAGGCGGCCGTTACCGAGGACGGTTACCTGAAGTTCCGCCTGCCGCCCGGACGGTCGAGCCTCGTTGCCAGGGGCGTTCTCACCTCCACCCCCTGGCCCCCTCCTCCATTTCCCCGACAAGCCTCGACCCGGCCAGGAGCCAATGGCCGAGGAAATGGAGCAGGAACCTTCCTCGACAAGCATGATTGGAGGGCTTCGGCCTCCGTGCCCGACGGTTCGTTCCTCTTCAGCGGGGCGAAGATCCCCATCGACGTCTCCGCGGCCAACGCGATCGACGGCGATCACTGGACGGGCTGGCGCGACATGACCGGACTTCAGCACCCCGGCCAGTGGTTCGAGGTCGATATGAAGCGCGAGCAAGCCTTCGATGGGATCGTCCTCGACTGCACCTGG
>DATJYD010000205.1:0-2092 GCA_035499755.1 Fimbriimonadaceae bacterium | reverse complement strand
TGCCCAGCTTCAGGCGGAGATCCTGAACTTCTACGATCCGGATCGCGCGCAAGCCGTCCTCAATCAGGGGGAGATCAGCACGTGGGACACCTTCCTCGTGGATGCCCAGAAGATGCTGGCCGACCAGAAAGTGAAAGGCGGCGCGGGAATCCGCATCCTCACCGAGACGATCGCTTCTCCCCTGCTCCGCGATCAGATCCAGACGTTCCTCGCCCGATACCCGAAGGCAAAATGGTATCAGTACGATCCGTGCGGCCAGGACGGGGCGAAGGCGGCGGCCATGAAGGCGTTCGGACGCCCCGTCAACACGATCTATGACCTGAAGAAAGCCAAGGTCATCGTCTCGCTCGACGGCGACTTCCTGTTCGAAGGTCCCGGCTGCATCCGCTACGCGAGAGATTTCGCCGACGGCCGGCGCGTAATGGGCGACCGGACGGACATGAACCGGCTCTATGCCATCGAGAGTTGGCCGACCATCACCGGGTCGAACGCCGACCATCGCTTCCGCGTTCGCGGCAGCGACATCGAAGCGGTGGCGATGCAGCTTGCGACCGCGGTTGGGGTTGGCGGCGTTCTCTCCGGGCAGTCGACCGGGATGAGCGTGGAACACATAAGAGCGATCGCCCGCGACTTGACCGCGAACAAGGGCGCCGCAGTCGTGATCCCTGGCGCCAATCAGACTCCCCTCACCCACGCGATGTGCCACGCGATCAACGCCGCGATCGGCGCTCTCGGCACGACGGCGCTGCTGGTGCCGACGATGGACGATTCGCCGATGACCCAGGCCGACGGGCTCAAGGAACTGGTGAACGACCTCAACGCCAAGCAGGTCGACGCCCTCGTCATGATCGGCGGCAATCCGGTCTACAACGCTCCGACCGACTTCCAGTTCGGCAACGCGATGAAGAACTGCCCGCTGACCGTCCACCACGGGCTCTACGCGGACGAGACGAGCGATCTTTGCACCTGGCACTTGCCGCTCACCCACTTTCTCGAGCAATGGGGAGATGTCCGGGCGTACGATGGCACGATCTCCCTCATCCAGCCGCTCATCGCACCGCTGTTCGACAGCCGCTCGGCCCACCAGCTTCTCGGCCATCTCCTCGGCGGCGAAACCGACGGCTACACGATTCTCCACTCCGCCTACAAGGCCGGCTCCGCAAAGATTCCGGTTTTCGCGACCGATTACGAGCATGCGTTTAAGAAAGCGCTGAACGACGGCGTCATCGCGAAGACCGCCTACGAACCGCTGAACCTCCCGTTCAACGCCGGTTCCGTCGGGGCCTTCACCGCGCGCCCGGTCAGTGGAACCGAGGTGATCCTGCTTCCCGATCCGACGATCGGCGACGGCCGGTACTCCAACAACGGCTGGCTTCAGGAATTGGCAAAGCCGCTCACGAAGTCGACTTGGGAGAACTGCATTATGATGAGCCCGGCGATGGCTCAGCGGCTCAACCTCGCCAGTGAGGACGGCGCCGAGATCGTCGTGCAGAGCCAAAGCGTGACCGGGCCGGTTTGGGTTATGCCCGGCCATCCCGACAACTCAATTACCGTCCATCTCGGCTACGGTCGGTCGAAGTCGGGCGCGGTCGGCACCGGCATCGGCTTCAACGCCTACACGCTGCGGCACAGCGACGCGATGTCCTTTGCCAAGCTCGAGAGCATCGTTGGAATCGGCGCGCAGTCGATGGCCGTCGCCTCGACCCAAATCCACTCCGTCATGGAGGGACGCGACATCGTCCGGCTCGGCTCGATCGACGACTACCGAAAGAATCCCACACTTTACGACGAGGTCGAGGCGCCCGTCAATCAGACTCATCCGGACCACCAGATCGAGAACGAGTCGATGTATCCGGACCAGATCTTCGACTACAACGGCCCGCAGTGGGGGATGACGGTCGATCTCAACACCTGCATCGGCTGCAACGCCTGCGTGATTGCCTGCCAGGCCGAGAACAACATCCCGGTCGTCGGCAAGGATCAAGTCAAGCGCGGCCGCGAGATGCAGTGGATCCGGATCGACCGCTACTACGCGAACGCGCCCAGCAGTCCCAATTGGGGCGTCCCTCCCAACAAGGGCATTCAGTGGGAC
>DATJYD010000204.1:0-3983 GCA_035499755.1 Fimbriimonadaceae bacterium | reverse complement strand
TAGTCGTACTGATTGAGCCGGTCGGCGACGTCCGAAAGATCCTGCAGGCTGCTAAAAGCCCCGAACTCGTATTTCTCCTTGATTCGATTCAGCTCGTCCGGAGTCGGCCCCGTCGCGAGGAGTCCGGAGACCTCCTCGTCGATCTCCGATTCGATCTTGTCGAGGGAAACTCCGTCGCGAGCCGTCGCCGAGATCGTGAACAGCGAGTCCAGCATCTGGGGATCTTGGTCGGCCGATACATCGCTCGCCAGCTTGTCCTTGACGACCAGTCTCTGATACAGGCGGCTCGCGAACCCGTCCGCGAGGATTCCGGCAAGAAGGTCCATCTCGGCGTCGCCGGGTTTGTAAATGGCGGGGCTGTGCCACACCATATAGACTCGCGATTGGGCGACCGCGTCGACCACCGTCAGCCGCTTCACCCCATGGAGGGCCGCATCCGGCGCGACTTTCCGGATGGGGTCGTCTGCCCGCGGCAAGGTGCCGAACAGCTTCTCGATGAGAGGCTTGATCGTCTTCGCGTCGAAATCCCCCGCGACGACCAGGGTCGCGTTGTTCGGAACGTAATAGGTGGCGAAGAACGCCTGAACGTCCTTAACGGTGGCCGCGTCGATATCGGCCGGCAAGCCGATGGTATCGATGTGGTACGGGTGCGACTCCGGATACATGGCCGCGTCGACGTCGAGGGAGACCCTGCCGTAGGGAGCATTCTCGACGTTCTCCCTTCGCTCGTTCTTGACGACCTCGCGCTGCAGATCCAGCTTCTTCTGGTCCATCGACTTGCCGAGGTCCTCGAGGCGGTCGGCTTCGAGCCAGAGCAGCGTTGGAAGGAGCGACGACGGCCCGTAATCGTAGAAGTTCGTCCGATCCTGCGTCGTGGAAGCATTGTTGTCGCCTCCGCCCGCCTCCATGATGTTGTCGAATCCCCCCTTCGGGACCCGCTTCGTCCCCATGAACATGAGGTGCTCGAAGAGATGGGCGAAACCGCTGCGATGGGCCGGCTCGTCCTTGGCGCCCACGTGATACCAAATGTTCACGGTCGCGACCGGGAGGCTGTGATCCTCATGGAGGATGACCGTCATTCCGTTGCCGAGGGTGTACTTCTCGCAGGGGACGTCTTGCCCGAAGGCGGCGGCGGCAAAGAAGGCGACGGCGAGAGCGGCGAGAATCTTCATCGGGATATCGCTATTCTGAATCGAACTACCGGCGTTCGCGGATGCCCAGAGCCGGGGATAGGTAGAAGAGCCGGTAGCCGTTCTGTGCGACCGGCGTGGCATGTGGAGAGAACTCCCGGCTCACCTTGTGCGCGGCGTCGACGTCCGCCGGCGTCACCCGGCCCTTACGCGTCAGGACCCATTCCCCGTTCGGATCGGAGAGCAGGGAGTCCATGGAGTCCGGCTCGTCGACCGTCCGGTTCAGGATCATGGAGAGGGAAGGCAATTCAGTCTCCTGGATCGTGGGCTTAAGGGTGCCCAGATCGTGCTGCCGGCGAGGCATCTGAAACGCCGCGACATCTTGGCCCGGCTGCACGTGGTCGCGAACGTAAGCTGCCAGCGCGTGAATTTCCGCCTGCCCGGATCGCCGATAGTAGAGGATAAAACCGACGTTGGCCACGACGGCGACCGCAAGGCATGCGATCGCCGGGAACAGGAGCCGCCGAGTCGGCGAGCCGGCCGAGCCGGACCCGCGACGAGACTGGTAGCTTCCGACGAGCAGAGCAAGAGGCGGCGCGCAGGGCAGGACATAGTGCGGAAGCTTGGCTTTGCTGACCGCAAAAAGCACGAAGGGCACGACCGCCCAAACCGCCAGGTAGCGATGAAGAGGATCCGAATCGCGCGGCCAGGCCTTCCAGAGGTAGAGCGACCAAGGCGCCGTCCCAACCGCGATCACGAGAATGTACATCACCAGGCCGATCAGGAACGGCACCGTGTGGGCGGGATCGCCTCCTGTAAAGCGGTCCAGGTTCTGTTCGATCAGGAACTTCTGAACGAACTCGTGACCGTTCACGAGATAGGCAGGTAGGTACCAGATTCCGATCGTCGCCGCGAGCACCGCGGTTCCCGTCCCCCACCACCCTCGAAAGGCCGGACGCAGTTCCGTCTCGCGCCAAAACGTCCAGCCCGCGATCACCGCGAACAAGGCAAGTCCGACCGGCCCCTTCGCGAGCACGGAAAGCCCGAGAAAGAAGGCGCTCGAGAGCCGCCAGCGCCGATCCGAGACGAGCGATTCCCAAAACGTCGTAAACGCACCCACGAGGCAGACATCGAGAAGAGCGTCCGTCATCATCATCCGGCCCACCGCGACGATGAGGAGGCAAGAAGCGGCGACGAGCATGCACCAGCGAGCGGCCTCGTCGCCCCACCGCCTCCGCGCGAACCAGGCGATCAGCGCGTAGGTCCCGACCGTGGCGAGGATGCTCGGGAGCCTCGGCCCGATCTGCTGGCCCAACAACGCCATGCAGGGCTTGGCCAGCCAGTAGAGGAGAATCGGCTTCTCGAACCAGGGATGGCCGTTGTAGTAGGGCGTGATCCAAGCCCCTCGCCGATTCATTTCGGCGACCACCGATCCATAGAACCCCTCGTCCATGTCTAAGAGCCCATAGGCCCACCAGCCGAGCAAGGGAAGAATGGCCGCGGCCCAGGCAAAGATCCAAGGCGCGGGGGAGCGTGACGCACGCTCGAGTTCGCCGTCATGGACGGCGGCCGTCGTCACCGGGTCGCTATTCAGGGTCAACGCTCAATCCAATTCCGCAATCCTAGTGTCCCAGTTCTCTTTCCACCGCTTCGATCACGGCGTGGAGGGCGAGCATGTGAAGCTCCTGGATCCGGTCGGACCGTGCGCCGGGAGCGTGGAGGACGATGTCGCAAAGCGCTCGGGCCGCGCCTCCGCCCTTGCCGAGGCACCCGATCACGATGAGCCCTCGGGTCTTGGCGGCCTCGGCCGCCTTGACGATGTTCGGCGAGTTCCCGCTCGTGCTCAATAGGATCAATACGTCGCCGGGATGACCCAGGGCGTCGATCTGGCGAGAAAACACATGGTCGTATCCAAAATCGTTGGCCACGCAGGAAAGGTGCGCGGGGTCGCTGAGAGCGATCGCCGGATAAGGGTCCCGGTCCTCGTCGAACCGGCCCGAAAACTCCTCCGCGAAGTGCATCGCGTCGCACATGCTGCCGCCGTTCCCACATGCGAACACCCTCCCCCGGCGCTTGAATGCGGAAGCGATGGCCAGGACGGCCGCCTCCATCGCATCAAGCGTCGCGGGATCGCTGGAGAACTCGTCCAAGCCTCTGGCGGCATCCGCCAGCGCGCTCCGCATCCTCTCTCGCATGGGTGTCACGGTACCTCAATGGGTGATGGCTGAATCGTGATGGGGCTGAGTCCTGGCGGCGACGGGGCTCGCCTCCGCTACGTCGATCGCATCATCGGAAGTTGGCGGGGTCGCGGCTTCCCGCGACAACGGAAAAGAGGACTGGCACATCGCATCCCCAGAGATCGACAATGAACTTTGATATGGAAGTGTCCGATGCAATCCGCAATCGCCGAGCCGTGCGCGAGTACGTCGACCAGCCGGTGAGGGAGGAGACGGTCCGGGCGTTGATCGAGGCTGCCACCCTTGCCCCCAGCGCCGTGAACGGCCAGCCGTGGGCTTTCGTCGTGGTCCAAGACCGGGACCTCCTGAAGAAGATCTCCGACCGGTCGAAGCTCCTGATGCTCCACGCGGACTATCCGGCGCACATCAGCTCGATGATCGCAGACCCGGCTTTCAACATCTTCTACAACGCGGGCACCCTGATCGTGATCTGCGCCAAGCCCGGCGGCGAGCACTCGGATTGGGACTGCTGCCTTGCCGGCGAGAACTTGATGCTCGCCGCCCGCGACATGGGGCTGGGCACCTGCACGATCGGCCTCGCCTGGCCCGCACTCGAATTGTCCGAGATCAAGTCGGAGCTGGGAATCCCGGCCGGCTATGAAGCGATCCTCCCCAT
>DATJYD010000203.1:0-5531 GCA_035499755.1 Fimbriimonadaceae bacterium | reverse complement strand
TACGACCGATATCAAGAACGACTTCTATCCGATGCGCTCGGACGACGTCCAGACCAACTACTCGTTCGAACAGATTTACCTCGACGGCGGCGACAAGGCGGGCGGCAAAGTGCCCTTGCGCACGAAGTTCCTCGATACCGCCGCATGGATTCCATCGATCGAGACCGGCGCCGATGGAATCGCCCACACCTCGATCAAGCTGCCCGACAACCTTACGAGTTGGCGGGCGACCGTTCTCGGCGCGACCGACTCGACGGAACTGGGAATGACCCACATCAACTTTCGTGCGAGCAAGCCGCTCTCGGTGCGTCTGGAATTGCCGAGCTTCCTCGTCCAGCAGGACACTCAGACGATCACCGCGATCGTCACGAACGACACCGGCGAAGACCAAGTCGTGAACGTGCGCCTGGACGCGCAGGGCGTCACTTACAGCGGAGCGACCCTCCAGAAGCTGACGGTTCCCGCCGCGAAGCCGCTCGCCGTCACCTACAACGTACAGACCCCGCAATCGGGAATCGCCGATTTCGAGGCCCGCGTCTGGGTCGACAAGGGGCCGAGCGACGGCGAAAAGCGAAGCGTCCAGATCGAGCCGCACGGAAGGCTGCGCGTGGAAGACCACTCCGGCGAGATCAAGGGCGCCGGCACGGAAGTCGACTTCACGCTTTCGAAGACCGCCGATCAAAACACGGGACGACTTGTTCTCGACATCAGTCCTTCGATCGGCACCGCCATCTACCAGTCGCTCGACGATCTGATCGGCTTCCCCTACGGCTGCGTCGAGCAGACGATGAGCCGCTTCCTGCCCGCCGTCGTTCTCTCATCGACTCTCAAGGATCTGGGCATTCGGTCCGATCTCCAGGCCAAGATTCCGGACATCGTCTCCGACAGCTTCGCCCGGCTGGCGAACATGCAGCACAGCGACGGCGCCTGGGGCTGGTGGCAATACGACGGCGACGACCGCTACATGACCGCCTATGTCCTGGACGGGCTCGCCCGGGCGAAGGCCGCCGGCTACCGAACCGACAAGATCGACGTGAACCCGGCGCTCGAGTGGGCGAAGAAGGATCTGACCGACGGCAAGATCGAGAAGTGGGGGCGGGAGGACTTTCTCTTCCTCTGCTACGCGGCTGCGGAGTACGGCGTTAAGAAGGAGGTCGAAACCGGCCTTGCCCGCGTCAAGCCGGTCAGCGGCAGCGACTTCGCGCTCATCGCGCTCGCCGATCACGCGATCGGAGATCAAGAGGGAGCCGATCGGGCTCTGATTGAACTGCACGACAAGGCTCGGGTCGAAGGAGACATCGCCTACTTCCCCCGGAAAGACTGGGACTTCGGCTATGACGAGGTGGCGTTCCCGCTGATCGCGCTGACCACCTTGATGCCGGACGATCCGATGATTCCCAAGCTCGTGCGCTACCTCATCGCGGACCGGCGAGGCGATATCTGGTACAGCACGCGCGATTCGTCGCTCGCCTTGATCGGGATGACCCAGTACCTGAGGCAGTCGCGCGACACCGGCCAGCCGATCGACATCGACCTCCTCGTCAACGGCGGCGCGCCGAAGCGCATCCACTTCGATCCAGCCGACCAGTTCAACCCGGCCCTGAAAGTGACGATCCCGATTTCAAGGCTCCAGCCGGGAATCAACCGAGTCGTGTTCCGGAAGGTCCAACCGGAGGGAATGTGCTTCTTCTCCGGAGATCTGCGGCAGGTGGATCTAGCCGAGCATCTGCTTCCCGAGGAATCACGCGGGCTCACCGTCACCAGAACCTATCATCTGCTGGAGCCGCAGCAGATGGAGAACGGCAGTCTCGAGCTACGGCCCTCCCTGAGAAGCATCGAGCAGGCGAAGCCGGGCGACCTGATCCGCGTCGAGCTCACGATTTCGAGCTCTCAGGATCGGCAGTTCATCATGATCGAGGATCCCATCCCGAGCGGGTGCCGCATCACCGATCGCGAATACGTCGACGATGGCGAGCAGTGGGCGAACTGGTGGACCCAGACCATCGTGCTCGACGATAAGGCCGCGTTCTTTATGCGGTACCTCGATAAGGGAGTTCAGACTCTGAGCTATACGATGCGGGCGGAGCAGATCGGCACTGGCCACGCCCTGCCGCCCACGATCTCGAACATGTACGATCCCACCGAGTCGGCGAGCGGCGCCGAAAACCTGCTGCAGGTGGGCGAATGAAGGTCCTTCTTGCCCTCGTAGCGCTGCTCGCCGCCGGCCTGTCGGTCGCGCTCCTCGCCCAGCCGGGCGAGGTCTGCATCGGCGGCTATACGACCTCGGTCGCGGCGCGGTCGCGCGCGCAGCGCCACAACGCGCAGCTTGCGCTCGACAAGCTGATCGGCAACGTGATCCAGCCTGGCCAGACCTTCTCGTTCGACAAGTGCGTGGGCACGTTCTCGCGCGACGCCGGCTACCGTCGCGCTCCGGTCAGCTACAACGGCCAGTTGATCGACAGTTGGGGCGGGGGTGTGTGCCAGACTTCGACGACCCTCTACAACGCCGCCCTTCTGAGCGGCATGCAGATCGTCGAGCGAAACCGCCATCGGTTTTCCCCATCCTACATTGCCCCCGGCCGCGATGCCGCCGTCTCGTTCAGCGACATCGACCTCAAATTCCGAAACCCCTACTCGTTCCCGGTGCGGATTCTCGGGAGCATCGATGGAAGCCGGCTGACCGTCGGCATCTATGGACCTCACTCGTTGACCGAGAAGCCTCGGATCGAGGAGGTCATCCGGGACCCGATCCAGCCCTCAACCTACACGATCGGAATACGCGGCCCTCGCGCCCGCGTCCGGAACACCGGCAAGATCGGCTTTCAGGTGAGCGTCTTCCGAATCACCGGCGACAAGCGCGAGTTGATCTCCAGCGACAGCTATCCGAGCATGGACCGCGTCGTTCAATACAAGTAGTCCTGCCCACCGTAGGGTCCGGAATTGGTTAAGCTTTGAGTTTCCGGAGGCAGATATGAAGGGCACATCGTTCATTGGCAACGCGCGGGGCACGGAGGGGGGACCGAGGTTTGCGGTGGCTAGCCGAACCGACGGGCAGCCGCTGGAAGGTCGGTTCTTCGCGGCTTCGGAGGCCGACGTGGATCGCGCGGTCTCTCTTGCGGCCGAGGCATTCCGGCCGTATCGCGATTTGCCGGGTCCCGTGCGGGCGACCTTCCTCCGCGCGATCGCCGAGCAGCTCGAGGCAAGGCGCGAGACGATCGTCCCCCGTGCGATGGCCGAAACCGCTCTTCCCGAGGCGCGCCTTAACGGGGAACTCGGCCGCACGACCGGCCAGCTTCGCATGTTTGCCTCGATTATCGAAGAAGGATCGTGGGCCGACATGCGCATTGATCCCGCTCAGCCGGATCGTAAGCCGGCCCCGGCGCCCGATATCCGGTCGATGCTCCGGCCGCTCGGTCCGGTTGCCGTCTTCGGGGCGAGCAACTTCCCCCTCGCCTTTTCGGTGGCGGGCGGCGACACCGCCTCCGCCCTCGCCGCCGGCTGCCCGGTGGTCGAGAAGGCGCATCCGGCCCACCCCGGCACGTCCGAATTGGCCGCCGAAGCCATCGTTGCCGCCGCAAACGAGACCGGGATGCCGGAGGGCGTGTTTTCGATGCTATTCGACGAAGGCATCGCGGTCGGCCAGAAGCTCGTGAAGCATCCTGGGATCAAAGCGGTGGGATTCACGGGCTCGCGCCGCGGCGGTCTCGCCCTCTGGCGCCTCGCCAACGAGCGGCCCGTTCCAATTCCCGTCTATGCCGAAATGGGCAGCATCAACCCTTCCGTCGTCCTTCCCGGCAAGCTCACCGCGGCTTTCGCCGAAGCGCTCTTCGCGAGCGTGACGCTTGGAGTGGGGCAGTTCTGCACCAATCCCGGGCTCGTCATCGCGATTGGGCCGAACGCCGAGTTCCTGAAGGCGTTTACCGAAAAAATGGCATCGGCGGCCGCATGTCCGATGCTGACTGAGGCGATCGGCGCCACCTATCTTCAGGGCGCGAACGCCATGGCGGCGGGAGCCACGGCCCTCGTCACGCCCACCGCCCCCGGCGCGCCGACCGCCTTCGAAGTCGATGCGGCCGCGTTCCTGCGCGATCCTCGCCTGCAAGAGGAGGTCTTCGGGCCCTCCAGCCTCATCGTGACTTGCCGCGACGAAGCTGAGGCGATCTCCGTCATTCGCAGCCTGGAGGGCCAACTCACCGGTTCCATTCACGCAACCGAGGAAGAGCTGCGCGGGGTGGGCGCCCTCGTGGCCGAGTTGGAGGACAAGGTCGGCAGGCTGATCGTCAATCAGTTCCCAACCGGAGTCGAAGTGAACTCCTCCATGGTTCATGGGGGCCCGTACCCGGCGACGACCGACGCCCGCACGACTTCAGTCGGCGGGCGGGCTATCCTGCGCTGGGTTCGTCCCGTGTGCTACCAGAACTTCCCCGCGAGCTTGCTACCGAAGGAACTTGGCTCTTAGCGCCATATCTCAGCGGCTGAAGACGTCATAGCTTCCGAACACGACCCTGACGAGAATCGCCGGGTATTCGCAGTACTTCTCAGCGCCTTCCGGCTTGGACGTGCCGTCCGGCTCGGGGTGGTAGCGCTCGCGCCAGTAGCCTTCGTGGGCCGCGTTGGAGACGAGACGCGCCGCCTCGATCAGGCGATCGTTGGCTTTCATACGCCGGCAGGCCATCGCCTCCAGAAACCATGCGCGACCCATCGCCGCGACATCGTTGGTCAGGGAAGGGACCTGCCACGGCACCGGTTCGTTCTCCCAATCCTGGTAGCTGAACGGTTTGGTCGCCGTCAAGGTCGGCACGTCGCCCCACCAGAACGCCTTTTCCGACAGAAGACGCGGCCAGACCTTCTTGAGGTGCCCATCTTCCGCCAGCCCGAAGGCGACCGCGGCCCAGTTGGTATCGGTGAGGCCGTGGGAATCGACCAGGCCGCGTTCGACGTGCACGTATTCGCCGAAGTGGTCGTCCCGCCAGAAGATATCGACGAATCGGCGCGCCAGGTTGTCCGCCTCGTGCGACCAATAGGCCGCATCTTGCTTGCGGTTGGCGGCCCGGCAGAGCTTGGCAAGCTCGCGAAACGCGTGCACCGCATAGCATTGGGTGACGCCGTCGTTACCGTCGCGAGGAGGAAGCTCGGTATAAAAGCCGGAACCGCCCATGAGGCCGTTCGCCCCGATTCGAGTCTGCAAGTAATGCGCGGCGGAAAGGACCGACTCGATCCTCTCTCGCAGCCAGGCTTGATCGGGCTCCGCGTCGTGGATCTCCGCGGCGGTAAGGAGGTAGCAGATCGGCGCGAGGACGCTGAGGGGATCCGACTTGAGCTCCCAATGACGGAACAGGCGCGACCAGGTCCGCGCCTCCTCGGCGGAGGCGGGCACGCCATCCCTCTTCGGGGGCTTGTAGGTGAAAAGGCACTCGGGGTATTGCATCCCGCGCAGGTAGCCCGTATCCGGCCGGGTGTCGCCATTGAAGATGGCAAACGGGATGTCTCCGTCCTCGCGCTGCGAGGCGCGTACGAAGTCGAAGTAATCG
>DATJYD010000202.1:0-3101 GCA_035499755.1 Fimbriimonadaceae bacterium | reverse complement strand
CGCCGGTGGCCGGCCCGAATCCGACGCACACGATATCCGCCTGAAGCGTCAGGCGGTCCTCGGTGGTCACCGGACTCCTCCATTCCTGGGAGAAGTCCGTCTCATAGCGGGTAGTCCAGAGCCTCCGGAATGACGACCTTGGTCAACGATTCCGCCGCCCGGTCCTTGGCGAGACCCGATCCGGTCAGGCATCCGTCGAGGCGAGTCCTCAGCGATACGAATTGCTCGAAGCCGAGGAAGCGAACGCACGGGCCGGCTTTCGAAGGCGGGCTGCCGTCGTCCTCGATGATGTCTTTGGTGCTGCGCGCGCCCGTCGCGAATCCCGGAATCAGGCATTCCAGCGCGTCCAGTTCCTCCGCGTGGTAGCAGGCCGCGCAGTTCTCGGGGGTCCAGGTTTCGTGCCGGTTGTAACCGTAGACAAGTTCCGCGCACACGCGCCCGACTTCGCCGGCAGCCCTGGCCGACTGTACGTGAGAGAGATCCGAAAGGAACTGGACGAGCCCGTCCAGCCCAGGGGCGACCGCGGGATTGGCAGGGCCGTTGGCCTTGAGTTCCATCAGATCGAGAATGAAGTAGCGCGCGGAAAGCAGCCAGCAAAGAACATCCGCCAGCGGGAATGTGATGCCTTGGCGATTCGTCTGGTATAGCTTGCCCCCGTTCGCATCACGCGCGCTTTGCAGGTGATCGAGAGTCCAGAGCCAGATCTCCATCGCGGAGGCGAGGGTGCAGGCGCCGGAGCCGGGCTCGCTCGCGGCGAGGGCGCGGAGTTCTTTGATCCACTCGCGGAACTGCGCGAGAAACAGCGGGTGAGTCATCGTGACCGACAACTGCCGCCGCTGCACGGCCTCGGGCCCCTCATAGGTCGCTTCGAGTTGGGCATCCATCCATTTGTGGCCGAGGAAGCCGGGACAATCCTCGGTGATGCCATAGCCGCCCATCAAGCTGACCGCCTCCCGCATCATGTTCGCGCCGTGGCCGGTGTTCCAGAGCTTGCAGGCCGGGCAAAGCACGTTCGCCACCGCGTCCACGATGATGAACCGGGTCAGTTCGTCGCTCTCGAGCTGCTCGTACCGCTTCTCGTCGCGACGCCCGGCCGATTGCCCCTCCAGCGCGATCAGTTCGAGTGCGCCGGGGTTGGCCTCGGCGAGAGCCTTGGTTTTGGCCCGCGCCCCCTCCAGCTTACGCTCCTCGAAGATCTCGTCCTTAAGCTTCTCGAGCGGCTCCAGCTCATCGAAGATGCGCGCGGCGGCGAACCCCAGCGAGGCGCTCGCTTCGCCCGTCGCCCAGACGTCGACCAGCCGCTGCACCGCATCCTGCTTCATCTGCAGTCCCAGTTCATGGCGCGGCGAGCCGGGCTGTCCGGCCTCGCCGCCTCGGAACCGGCGGCGCTGATAGCGGATGACCGGCTCGACTGCGGAGAGCAGCTTCGCGGCCGTCATCAGGCCGACCGTCACCCGAGTTCGCCGGAAAACCGCTTCGATGATCTCGGCGTGATTGTAATTGGGAACGATGACGCCGTCCTCGATTCGGTAGCCGCCGACAATCCGGCTCGCCGGAACCTTCATGCGAAAGGCGGGGTCGCGCGTCGAGGAAAGCTGGTGGACCAGCTTCCGGGTCGGGACGCCGCGATCGAAGACACCGGGGTCGGTCTCTTCCAGGATCACCATGCAGCTCGATTTGATCCGGGGATCGTCGCTGTCGACGGCTGCCGTGACGAGATTGGCGACCGCCATATTCGTGATGAACCGGCCGCGCTTGTCGACTTCGAGGAGCGGCTCCTCGCCGTCCTTCCATTCGGCCACCCGGACTTTGCCGGCGAGAACCCCGGTGTCGACGCCGACGAAGGGGATCGGTTCGGTCAGCGCGAAGGCCGCGCGCCAGCGCTTGCCGTCCGGCCTCTCCGGCGTGAGGTAGCGCGCCTGCTGTTCGGCGGTCCCGCGCTCATGGATGGGCGCGAGGCCGAGGTGGCCCGCCAAGCTGCTCGTCGCGGCGCCCGCGTCGACCCAGGCCAATTCGAAGGCGATCAGGGCGAGGGCAAGGTTCTTCGGTCCCTCGATAAGACCGCCATGCTCGGGATCCAAATAGGCTGCGGTCAGGCCGGTCGCTTCGAAGTCTTCAAGAACGCCCTGCTTCTCCGGCGTCCACTCGTGAGTGTTGCGGCCTCCGGCGGCAACGAGCCGGGCGACCGGCCCCCGGGCTACCCCACGTGCCGCCTGCACGAGCATGGCGAGATCGTATCGGTCGGCGAATCGCCACATAATCTGGCGGACATCGTCGCCGGGCAAGGTGTCGAGAGCGGCGGCGGGTGCGGGAGAGACGATCGTTTCCATGGCGTAAGGTGCCTTCCCGCCGTGCGGGTTGGGCCGATATATCGCAAGGCTTCGGGGTCGGCCCGGCTCGTGCGCGATTGCCACGACCGGCCATCCTCGATCCATTGTTCTTCAAAGGACCGGGTGAGCCTTGTCGTACATTTCCCGTCCACCAAAAGAACGCCAAGGGCGGCAGCCCCTTCTTAGTGAAGAGACGGGCTCAAGCGACGTGCGATAGATCCGCCGAATCGAGACCGGAGGGCCGGTACCACCGGTCGATCGCCTGCAAGATGGCGTTTGGCGCGGAGATCGCCAGCTTCTTTTTGCGCTTGACACGGAGGGCCAAGGCATCGGGGAGTTCGAGATCGATAGGATCGGCGAGAGCGGCGGCGATCCACTCGTCCGTTAGATCGACGGGAAGGAAGAGGCTGCTTCTCGCTTCCTCATAGGAAATGAGGGCCAGAGCGGCGGGAGTGGGGTTCAGCCGCAACGGGTCGACGACGGGGAGATCGTATAGCTCGCCGAGGCAGCTCGCGACATCCATCGCGCTCGCAAAGCCATGACGGACGAGCACGTCGGCGAACCGGAGCTTGGAGTAGTAGCGCAGCGCAGCCGCCTCTTCCAGTTGCTCCGCCGTCACAAGCCCTTTCGCGAGCATCAGCTCGCCCAGTCGGTTGAATCCGTTCACAGTTACCCTGATCTATGTGTCGGCACGCCCCCGGCAAGATTACAGGGTCGGCCCGAGCTGACCGAATCTGGCTGATCCGACCAATGGGTCCGATCGCCCGAATT
>DATJYD010000201.1:0-2536 GCA_035499755.1 Fimbriimonadaceae bacterium | reverse complement strand
ACGAACTGCACGGGAACGATATCCTCGGGCAGTTGGTCCGCGTGGTTCTTGAGCATCTCCATCTCGGACCGCCCAAGAGACGTAGCCATCGTATCGAACTGGCTGTACTCGAGGATGCGGAGCCCGCCCGGGAAGATCTGGGCGATCGCCAGAATCCCGATCATGAACACCACGATCACGACCAGGATCTCCACGAGGGTCGTGCCGGACCGTCGGCTGGAATTCATCGGACTGCTGTTTCCTTGCGCATTCGCGCGCTTGTTTGGGGACATAAGCTTCATCAGAAGAGCCGCCTCCGGGCTACGGCATCACTCTCCAAGATCGCTGGGACAGGTCGACGGAATCGTACGGGCGCGCGCCGCCATCCAGGAAGAGAACAATGTCGCGCTTTTCGCGCTGAACGTTGCCGCCTGCGTCGTAATCGCGGAACCAGCTATCCCAGGTGACCACCGTGCTCTCCGGAGGATCGTTGTAGATGAGCTGCCGAGGATCGTCCTCGCGGTTGCCGGTGGTCAGGGCGAAGCTCGACCAGCGGAGCGCGTAATGGATCTCCCAGCGGTGGTCCGCCGCTCCCGTGTTCGAGTTCGGATACTCCACGTTTGCGACGTCGTAGCCGCTGATCGCATAGAAAGGCGCGGCCTTGGTCATGTCGGTCGAATAGGACGGCCCGTCGCAGGTTACCGAGCCGGGCGTGTTCACCGAATCGAGATAGGCCTGGGAGCAGAACCACTTGTCCGGTCCCCACGCTTGGCGCGCACCCGCGATGTCGTCGGTGGCGTTGTCCAAAATGCCGTCGCCGTTGAGGTCGAGAATCGCCGCTGTGCCGACGGCGCGGGGGTCGGCGTCCGGCCACACCGCGGGGGTCGTGACCGAGCTGTTGGACCGGTCGTAGGCGGGGCGCATGGTATCGAGCGAAGCGATTCTGCGGGGATAGAGAGCTGCTCGAAGCTGATTCGCCGGCATTACTTGACCCATCTCAGGGCCGGACATGTACAGGGAGGCGTAGCCGAGGATCTGGGGCGGGTAGGCCTCCTGGTCCGCCCGATAGAGCTGTAGCGCCGTCCGGATCGAGTTCAAATTCGAGATATCGCCTGCGCGATAGGCGGAATCCTTCGTCCTCATGTAGACGGGAAAGATGATGGCGGCCAGGATCGCGATGATGGCGATCACGACCAGCAGTTCGATCAACGTAAAGCCGGTTTTGCGAGTCATAGTGAAACAGCTCCGAATGTCCCCACAGGGTGGACTGGGTGTGGCTTGAAAAGTGTTCCAAGAAAATGATGGGCTTGGCTTCGCGCCAGGTTCACGGGCAATTCGCGCCCGGTTCGGACGGCGCCTCCCAGCGACATTCGGAACCGCGTCACGGGAGGGGAGTTGTGCAGCTTCCAGGCGCGCGTGCCAGCCGCGCGAACTCGATCGAAGCACACCCGCAAATACGCCATTGCCTTCCAACCCGGCCTCGAGTCGGCGGCAGGCAACCCCGCGCGCCGGCAAGCCGGTGCCCCAATTATGCACAAACCTGGCAACCCCGGGTCTGATTTTAGGCCGCCATCAGCCGCGCGGATTACGCAAAGTCCACTGCGCAAATCTCGCGACGTCGGACGACTGAGCCGATCTTCCTACGTCGGCGGCGACATATTCCGGAAGTAACCCTCGACCATGCTCAGAAGCGGCTGCTCGAAGACCGCCGCGACGATCGCGCCGAGGGCCAAGTAGGGCCCGAATGGAATCATCGTGTGGGTTGGCTCGTAGGTCTCCAGGTCGGGCGGCGGCGCGAACGGGTCTTCGTCGAAGTACGAGATGTAGAACTTCGGGATGAAAAGGCCGATCACGTCGAGGCACAAGAAATAGCCCAGCCCACACTTGAGAAGCGAACCGATCGTCTCCTTCTCGGGAGGCTCCTCCTCGTCGGCCTCCGGCGCGCCCTGCCCGTTCTTCGCCAAGATCCGAGGCAGCACTTGCAGGATGAGGCCGAGGACGGCTCCGAGAATCACCGCGATCCCGAAGCTGATCCCGGCCACCGCCGGAAACAGGACTGCCCCGATCCCGCGCGCCAGCTTGATGTCCCCATGCCCCATCGCGTCCTTGCCGAAAATAAGGCGACCAATAAGGGCGATCAGCCACAGCGCACCGGCGCCGACGATCCCGCCCGCGACCGCGCTCGGCATTCCCCAGGTGGTCGCTTCCGCCGCCCCCTTGGAATAGAGCCATAGGTTATAGCCGAGTCCGACAAACAAGATGAACGCGTTCACCTGTTCGGGAATGAGATAAAGCTCGATGTCCGTGAAGATGACGGTGACGAGCGCGGAGGCGGTCAGGGCATAGGCGATCGCCTTGCCCACGTCGGGCGCGGGCCCGAGGAGATACTGATACCAGACCCCCGTCCAGATCAGCGCGTTGATCAACTCGACCCAAAAGTAGCGGGACGTCACCGGTTTGCCGCAGTAGCGGCACTTTCGCCCGGAAAGCAGCCAGCTTAGAAGCGGAACGAGGTCGATCGGCCCAAGATGATGGTCGCATTTCGGGCAGAAGCTGT
>DATJYD010000200.1:0-10637 GCA_035499755.1 Fimbriimonadaceae bacterium | reverse complement strand
CGTGAAACGTATCGCTGCCGCGGTCGCCGGGATTCAAGTTGGTTCCGAGGAGGGACGCCATTGCCGCGAGTCTACACGCGCGGAGACTGGCCGAAGATCGAGGGCCCAAGGGCCAGGGTACTATGATATCGTCCCGCGACTCCCCCATTTCTGGACAAACGGGACAGCGGATTCGTGGAATGCCGTCGGAACGAAAGTGAAGGGTGCGGTGGATGTTCTTCCGGCCAGGGGATACACTGGCGTGTGGTTCGCCAAGTTCCTAAGGGCAGGACCATGATGGTCGCCCTCATCGTTTTCGTTGGCGTCTTGCAGACTTCTCGGGCCACGATCGAGTTCGTTCAGGATCGGCCCCTGACGTGGGATTGGCAGGGGACGATTCCCCTGACCATAGAGGGCCCCCTCAGCCAGGCTGTGGAGGGTTGGATCGGCGAGATGCGGTCCGGGGAGTACTACCGAGTCTATTTCAAGGCTCGAGACGACTTGGAGGCTCACCCGGACCACCTGGTCGACACCTGGATTATGGCGGAGTGCGCAAGGAGCCGGAAGGATCTCGGGGACATCGACCGTGATTCGCTGGCGGCACTGGCTCGCCGCAGGTCCCCCGCGTCCCTTCTCCTTCGCTTGCGCGCACTGGGGCTCATGGTCGCAACAGCGCACCACGACATAAAGATCGGCGCAGGCTCAGGCGAGGCATCGCAGATGCTCGTCGGTCAAAGTGTCGCAGCTATGGCGCCGATCCTAAAGGAGTTGCAACCCGAGGCGAGGTCTCAGCTCGCGATACTGGTCGCGGAAACCAGCTATGGGGGCGGCGACTTCGCGGCCACTAGGCTAGCGGCGAAAGCGTTTGCCGAGAAACACCCCACCAACCTGCCAGTGCAACTCATCGTGGTTCGAGCTCTGATCCGCGGTTTCTACTACTACACGATCGGGGACGGCGGGAAGCTCGGTCCAGGAAGACCAGGGCCTCCCGAGCAGGCGCCGAGGTACGGCGAGGCCCTAGCCCAGCTCGACGCCCTCGAAAAGAGGTTCGGAAACGATCCCCTCATCGACTATTACCGGTCCGTCGCCTACGCCATGAAGGCTGAGATCGGAGACCCGACGAAGGAGGACGTCGGGGCCGCGAAAAGGAAAGCTTCGGCCTTTGCGGCAGCGTTCATCAAAGAGGGCTCGGACTACCCGAGGCTAGTCTCGACAGCCAGGGACTACTTGTCTCACGGCCGCATAGGCTGGTACTTCCCCGTTCACGACGAATGACGGGGAGGCGCGGAATGACAGACCCGGTTACCCCCTTTCGGGCAGCATCTGTGAAATCAGCTTCTGGTCGGCCTTGAAGCCGGGATCGATGTCCCAGAAGGACTCGTGGCGCTGGCGCAGGGCGAGGATCGAGGTGATCCAGGAGACGCTCCAGCCCGTCTCGATGCTCCAGGCGCCCCAGCCGAGATCGGCGTTGCTCGCCCAATAATCCCAGTCCCCGTAGTCGAAGGCTCGAAACCAGGCGCCGTCCAGTTCGGGGTGAGATTCGGAACGGATTTGGATGCGGCAGAAGAAGTCGGCCAGCTTGCTTTCCGCCCGTTCGTAAACCGGATCGTGGGTCGCGGCAGCCGCCTCGTGGATGCCGAGGAAGGCGAAGTTGCTCGTGTAGAGCATGTCGGCGAGAGGATCGCCGTTCTCCTGAATGAGCGGGGTCTCGGTGGTTCCGTAGGCTTCGTTCGTCCGCGGAGGGCCGGCGATGCCGTGGCTCAGGTCGCCGAACTCTTCGCGGATCGCTCCGCACTGCGCCTGGTAGCCGATGACTTTGCGGACCATGTCGTCGAGCCATGCCCGGTGCTTGGGCGAGTCGTCGACTCGGACCAGCCAGGAAAGAGGAAGCAGCATTCGCGCCCTCTCCTGCTGGCTGCCGTTCGTCCAAGTCCAGGCGTTCTCGCCGGCGTTCAGGGTCGTTTCGATCGCCTTCTCGGTTCTCTCGAGGAGCGGCTTGTAGCCGGTCCGGGCGTAGGCCCAGAGGTAGCAGGCCCAAAGATAGGCCTCGAAATGGGGCGCCATGTTGACGGTCGGCGCGTCGAAGTAATGACGCCAGCCGAGCCGCTCGATATCGCCTTCGCCGAGGACGTCGCCTCGAAACCCGTTCGTGCCGCTCGTGCGGAAGTTCGCGAGGATGCAGCGGAGGATCGCATCGTCCCACCGGCTTTCCTTCAGGGCGCCGGCGGTTCCGATGAGGCCGAGAATGTATCGGGCGTTGTCGTCGCCGAAGAACGTGCCGCGGTTCGCGGGCAGATCGTTCCAGCCGACCAGCCCGTAGCACTGCTTCGACGGGTCGTTGCGATCCCCCTGAGAGGCGTCGCTGCGGAAAGCGATGAAATCGGCGATGTTTTCGGCCACGCTCCTTTGTCCGGCCAGCGCAAGGGCCATCGCGGATTCCGCGTTGCAGTCGGCGCGGCGATACCAGCGCACGGGCTGGGTTCCTTGGCTGTCGATCGCCGACGAATAGCCTTCGGCGATACCGAAATGTCCGTCGCCTCCGCCG
The DNA here is from genome assembly GCA_035499755.1 of Fimbriimonadaceae bacterium. Taxonomy (GTDB): domain Bacteria; phylum Armatimonadota; class Fimbriimonadia; order Fimbriimonadales; family Fimbriimonadaceae; genus JAEVZK01. The sequence goes on along the minus strand of DATJYD010000200.1, from coordinate 8,113 downwards.
TGGGGAATCGGCCCAACCCGGTCCGGCCATCGATCGGCTTTGGCGTAAGCATCGAGGTCCGCCTCGCTGAGGAGCAGGTGCGACTGGAGAAACCATCGGCCGGCGCGGCGGATCGCGGTCTCGGCGGCATCTTTCGGCAGCCTGGCGCTCTCGGAGTATGTTGGGGTGACCGAGGGCTCCCACGCGAGACGGGATGCGAGGTCCGGCGCTCCGAGCCAGGTCAAGATGTATTGCCAGACCGGCTTCCACGCCTTGCCGGGAGCGAAGCGCGCCCTGGCGAAGTAGCTCAGCGCGGCGCCCGCGACGAGCCTCTCGTCCTCCGGTTGCCAAAGCAGCGGAGTGGTTTGCTTGGGCAGGCCGAACGCGAGGCGGTCGAAGCCGGCCACCCGGCCCACGGCGAGGAGAACGTCGGACGCCGGGGCGGCGGACCGGATCGGGATCCGGCCGATCGAGAGGATGCGGTCTTGGGCCAGGTCTTTGCCGAAGAGGCCGGTGGTCACGATGACGCGCTCCCACTCGATGTTCTTCACGGTGTCGGGAGGATCGCCGGGCCGGGGCGCGTCTTCGACATAGGTTCTCAGGTGCTTCGCCCGGGCTTCGCTCGCCAAGTCGGCGGGCAACTGGCTCCCGTCGAGGAAGAGAATGCCGGTTCCCGGTCTCGCCGCTTGAATGGCAGGGCCGGGTTCGTCGAAGCGCGGCTCGCGGCGGGTACGCGACACGGCCCGATAGAGATCGTTGTCGGGACGGCAGCAGAAGGTCAGGATCGAATCCGCACGGCCGGAAGACATTGTCGCGGCGGCAAGAAATGCGCAAACCACGGCTCGATTCTAGCCTGAATCACGGCTGAAATAGAGCCGCACCCCGGGCGCGGCCGCTGGGGTCTTGATCCGTCTACAGCCCGATTTCAGAATGGACGGGACGTGCGGTTCATGAGCAGCCAGTAGAGGCCGAGCTGGCGAACCGCATCGATGAACTCGTCGAAGTCGACCGGCTTACGAATGTAGCTGTTGGCCCCGAGATTATAACTCTCGACGATGTCCCGCTCCTCGTCTGAGGAGGTGAGGATTACGATTGGCAGGGTCCTTGTCCTCTCTTCGCTCCGGATGCGTTGCAGCACTTCGAGGCCGCTGACCTTGGGCAGCTTCAAGTCGAGAAGGATGAGGTCGGGGAGGCGATTGCCCGCGCCTACGCCAAACAGCGCGTCGAGGGCCTCGGCGCCGTCGCGAGCGACCCGGATGATGTTGGGGACCTCGCTCTGACGCATCGCACGCAACGTCAACTGCTCGTCGTCGGCGTTGTCCTCGACCAGAAGAATCGTTTTAGGTTCCTGTGCCACTTCGATAAATGATCCGGCCCGAGGGAGCTTTCTCCTTCTGGCGAATAGGGCTATTATTACTCAAAGGCAAGTACCCTCGCAATCAGAACGTGCGCGAGATGAAACAAATCGGACGCAAGCCGGTCTCGTTCTCGGGGCGAGAGCCCCACAGGACCCTTGACGCGGCGGCCGAAGCCAGACAGGGCGGTTTGAACCTGCCCTAAAAGGGCGTCTCCTTGCATGTTGCCTCCCCAGGCGCCGTTTTTCCCCAAGACCCAAGAACGCCGGTCATGATACAAGGCCCGGCTGGCTCCTTGGGTAAGTTTTGAAGCAATTGCCTCTTTAAAGGAGTTTCCATGAAAGTCTTTCTATGTATGCTCGCCGCTCTTGCCGTCGTTCTGTCGGCTGCCCAGCAACACGACCTCAAGCCTGCGGACGCATTGAAGAGCCTTGCGTTTATGAAGGGCGATTGGGCGGGAACCCAGAACTTTAACACTCAGGGCGGTCCGGCGCTGTCCGGGGACGCGACCAACCACATCGACGACGCGATCGGCGGCCGCTACCTCTGCGAGATGCTCTCGACAACGATGACGGGTAGAAAGCCGACCGACACCCGTCACTTCATCTCATACGATCCGAAGACCGGCAAGTACACGGCTTGGTGGTTCACCGACACTTCGGTAGGCCCTCTCGAGTTCGAAGGGGATCTGACGGACGGCAAGCTGGTGCTGCTCAGCAAACCGGGATCGCCGACGACTTTTCGCGCGACCTATTCCAGTCCTGATCCCACAACCCTGACCTACACGCTCGAAATGCAGCAAGACGGAACCTGGACCCGCCTGTTCACGACCACGTACAAGCGCAAGCCGGCAGAGCGTCCCTAGACCAATTCTTATGAAAACTTGACGCCGCGCACTTGGCGCGGACGGCCGGTTGTGGCACTCTCATGGCGTGAGGCACGAGAGGCCCGATCCGGACGAACTGCTCAAGCGCGTGCAGGGCGACGAAGAGAAATCGGCTCGGGGAAGGCTCAAGGTTTTCCTCGGCGCCTCCGCGGGCGTGGGCAAGACCTACGCGATGCTCTCGGAGGCGCACGAGCAGAAAGACCGCGGCGTCGACGTCATCTGTGGCTACGTCGAGACCCATCGGCGGAAAGAGACGGAAGCGCTGCTCCAAAACTTGGAGATTCTGCCCCTCAAAGAGATCGACCACCGGGGCGTAAAGCTTCGCGAATTCGACCTCGACGGGGCTCTCGCTCGGCATCCCGAGTTCATCCTCGTCGACGAGCTTGCCCACACGAACGCGCCCGGCTCGCGCCACCCAAAGCGTTATCAGGACGTCGAGGAGCTGCTGCAGGCCGGCATCAATGTCTACACGACGCTCAACATCCAGCACCTCGAAAGCCTGAACGACGTCGTCGGCCAGATCACCGGGGTCGTCGTTCGCGAGACGATTCCGGACTCGATCGTCGAGCGGGCCGACGATCTGGAACTGATCGATATTCCGCCGGAGGCACTCCAACAGCGCCTGAGGGAGGGCAAGGTTTACCAGCCCGACCGCGTCGACAAGGCGCTGGAAGGCTTCTTCCGAAAGGGCAACCTGATCGCGCTGCGGGAGCTCTCCCTGCGGCGCATGGCCGACCGCGTCGACGCCCAGATGCAGACCTACCGGAGCGAGGCCAGCATCAAGGAGCTGTGGCCGACCAAGGAGCGGGTCGTCGTCTGTATCGCTCCGAACGACCTCGCGACGAGGGTCGTAAGAACGGCGGCGCGGATGGGCGCCGCAACCCACGCCGAGATGATCGCCGTCTACGTGGAGAGCGACCGGCAAACCCACCGTCCCCCGGAGGAGCAGCGCCAAGCCCAAGAAGCCCTGCGTTTGGCCGAACGGCTCGGAATGGAGACGGTTGCCAGCAGCGGGCACGACATCGTCGGAGAAATCGTGCGGATTGCTCGCGAACGCAACGCGACGCGCATCGTGGTCGGCAAGCCGATCAAGGCTCGGTGGCGGGAGATCCTGTTCGGCTCGGTAGTCGACGAACTCGTCCGCCGGAGTAAGGAACTGGACGTCCTCGTGATCACCGCGGAGGCCGAAAAGGAACGGCCGGCCCGGACCGCGTCCGCGACGCCGAGAAAGAAAACTCGAGGCTTCGCGGAGGCCGTCGCCGTCAACGTCGTCACGACCGGTCTCTGCTACTTCCTGGCTCCGCACGTTTCGATCGCGAACCTGATCATGGTCTATCTCGTGGGCGTGGCGTTCGTCGCCACCCGCAACGGACTGGAAGAGTCGGCGCTCGCCTCGATTCTCAGCGTCGCCGCATTCGACTTTTTCTTTGTCCCGCCGCTCTATACCTTCGCCGTGCGCGACACCCAGTACCTGCTGACGTTCGTGATCATGCTGAGCGTGGCCCTGCTCATCAGCGGGCTCGCCCTGCGCCTTCGCTACGAGGTTCTGTCGTCGCGCGAGCGTGAGCGCCGCTCGGCGGTCCTCTATGCCCTGAGCCGGGATCTCGCCAAGACACGGAGCCGTCGCGAGATCGCGGCGATCGCGGCACGCGAGGTCGGGAACCTGTTCGGAGGCGAAGTCGCGGTCCTCGTCGCCGACGATTCCCGGCAACTGGAAGTTCTGGCGCGATCGGCTTCCCATTTCGAGGAATCGCCGACCGAGCAGATCGTCGCGAAGTGGGTGCTGGACAAGGCGGAGAAGGCGGGTGCGGGAACGGACACCCTGCCAAACGCCACTGCCCTCTATTTCCCGCTGAGGGCGGCGCGAGGCACGGTGGGCGCGATCGGCATCAAGGACGACAAAGCCCTCGATGCCCAGCAAGTCAATCTCCTCGAAACCTTCGCGAACAGCCTGGCTTTGGCGATCGAGCGCACTCAACTTGCGAAGGAATCGCATACCGCGCGCCTCGCCGCGGAAGCCGAGCGGATGCGCAATATCCTGCTGAACTCGGTCTCGCACGATCTCCGGACGCCCCTTACCGTGATCGGCGGTGCCGCGAGCACGCTCATGATGCGGGAGGGAAACTCGGAGGAACTGGCGAAGACGATCTTCGAAGAGACCGAGCGCATGAACCGGCACGTCCAGAACCTCTTGGACATGACGCGGCTCGAGGCGCGCACGATCAACCCGAATCTGGGTTGGAGCTCGATCGAAGAGCTGGTCGGATCGGCCTTGGCTCAGACCGACAAGCTGTTGGAAGACCGGAAGATCCAGACCTTCATTCCCCCCGCAATGCAACTGATACTCGTCGACGAAATGCTCGTGGAAAAGGCGCTTGTCAACCTGCTGGAGAACGCGGCGAGGCATACCGGGCCAAAGACTCCGATCGACATTCGTGTGAGTCGCCCCTCTGACCGGGTTAGAATCGAAGTCAGCGACCGCGGGCCGGGGCTGGCGCCGGGCGAAGAGGAGAAGATCTTCGACAAGTTCTATCAAGCGGGCGGAAAGGCCGATTCGGGTTTCGGCTTGGGTCTAGCGATCGTCCGCTCGGTCGCCGAAGCCCACGGAGGCCGGGCCTGGGCCGAGAATCGCGCGGGGGGAGGGGCGAGCTTCTATCTGGAGCTTGCGGCGTCTACGGAGGCGCCGGAAGTGCCGTTCGAGTGATCGCGGCTTGTGAAAATGAAGGCTGAGACGACGATCCTGATCATCGACGACGAAACCGCAATCCGGCGCTTTCTGCGGGCGAGCCTGGACGAGTCGGAGTTCCGCCTTCTCGAAGCGGCGGATGGGCGTGAGGGATTGCGTTTGACCGCAACCGGCAAACCCGACGTGGTGCTGCTCGATCTTGGCCTCCCCGACATCGACGGAACTCGTGTGGCGATAGAGATTCGCGAGTGGAGCGAAGTTCCGATCATCGTCCTCTCGGCTCGGGAACACGAGCAGGACAAGGTCAAGGCCCTGGACGCGGGCGCCGACGACTACATTACGAAGCCCTTCGGCATGGCCGAACTGCTGGCCCGGATCCGCGTCGCGCTGAGGCATTCGAAAAAGTCGCCGTCCGAGCCGATCTTCCGGGCTGGGGACTTGGAGGTCGACCTCGCGGCTCACGTCGTTCGGCGAGCCGGCGAGGAGGTCCATCTGACTCGAAACGAATATGGCCTTCTGGCCGCACTTGTGAAGTACGCGGGCAAGGTCGTGACCCATCGGCAGTTGCTGACCGAGGTATGGGGCGGCGCCTACGCGGACGAGAGCCACTACTTGCGCGTTTATATGGGTCAGTTACGGCACAAGCTGGAAGCCGACCCGACCCGTCCCAAGCTGCTCACGACCGAGCCGGGCGTGGGCTACCGGCTGAAGACCGAGTAGGTTCGCGAGAGCCGAAACCACTTTCCCGGAGCCGGGTGAATTCGGCGGTCCCAAGAACCCCGAATTGACGATTTCTTTACGGCCATCCCGATGGGCTTGACGCAGCCCTTACCGGTCTTGGGCGTTTACTAAGCCCTGGGACTGATGGACAACTTCGCGCTCCTGATCGGCTTTGCCGGCCTCCTGATCGTCATGGGGGGTCTGGCCGGGCGTTTCCACGAGCAAGATCAGATAAGGAGCGCGTCGAGGCGCCGACCAGCCGACGTGGATTCGGAGACCATGCAGACCCAAAGGGACACCGATGATCGACGCGATCTTCATTATCGTGACAATTGGCTTCTTTCTCGTTTCGATCGCCTACGCGAGAGGCTGCGAGAAGCTTAGAGGGGGATCCGATGACTGACTACATCTGGACCGGCATCGTCTGCGTCCTCATCCTCATCTATCTCGTCTACGCCCTTCTCAAGCCGGAGAGATTCTGAACGCCCTAGCCCACCTTATGCATCGAGGGTCGCAGGGCGAGCCCTGCCGCTACTGCGGCGGACTCAACTTGCATAAAGTCGGCTAGATCCTGGCCCTGAAGAACCCGACCATTCCAAATTCCAAACTCCCAATTCCAAATTCGAATGAACGCCAACGGAACTCTACAGATCCTCGTTTACTTCCTGATCATCCTTGCGATCACCGCTCCCATGGGCGTGTACATGGCAAAGGTGTTCGCCAACGAGCGGACCTTCATGAGCCGGATCCTCGGCTGGCTGGAGCGGGGCACGTACAAATTGCTGGGCATCGACCCCGAGCAGGACATGAAGTGGACGACCTACTGCGTCGCGATGCTCGTCTTCTCGGGCGTCGGGATGCTGGTTACCTACGTCTTGCTCCGGCTTCAAGGCGTTCTTCCCCTGAACCCCCAGCACTTCGGCACGAAGCAGATGCCGGCCGATCTCGCGTTCAACACATCGGCCTCCTTCACGACGAACACGAACTGGCAGAACTACTCGCCCGAGGTCACCCTTTCCTACTTCTCGAACATGGTGGCGCTGGCGATCCACAACTGGATGTCGGCTGGGGTCGGCATCGTGATCGCGGTCGCCCTGATCCGAGGTTTTGCCCGCAAGAGCGCGAACGGAATCGGCAACTTCTGGGCGGACATGGTCCGCTGCACTCTGTATATCCTGCTGCCGATCTGCGTGGTTGGCGCACTGATTTTCGTCTGGCAGGGATCGCCCCAGAACTTCAGCGCCTATACGACCGTTCACACGCTGGAAGGCGCGACTCAGACGATCGCCCAAGGGCCGGTGGCTTCCCAGGAAGTGATCAAGCAGCTTGGAACCAACGGCGGCGGCTTCTTCAACGCCAATTCAGCGCATCCGTTCGAGAATCCGACGCCCGCTTCGGACCTGCTAACCAAGATCCTGATCTTCGCCATCGGAGCCGGTCTCACCTATACGTTTGGGAAGATGGTCGGCAACGTGAGGCAAGGCTGGGCGGTCTTCGCCGCGATGAGTGCGATGTTTATCGGCGGCGCCGTGCTGTGCGATATCTCGGAGCAGGCGGGAACGCCGTTCCTGGCAAAGGCCCACGTCATGACCCAGCAGACCGCGGACCAGCCGGGCGGGAACATGGAAGGCAAGGAGATGCGGTTCGGCATCGGCGCATCGACGCTGTTCGCGACGATCACGACCGACGCGTCCTGCGGCGCCGTCAACGCGATGCATGACAGCTTTACGCCGATCGGCGGACTCGTGCCGTTGTTCAACATCTTGACCGGCGAAGTGATATTCGGCGGCGTCGGCGCCGGCCTCTACGGGATGCTGATGTTCGCGATCATCGCCGTCTTTATCGCGGGGCTGATGGTCGGGCGAACGCCCGAGTACATCGGAAAGAAGATCGAGAAGTTCGAGGTGCAGATGGCGATGCTCGCATGCCTGGTCTTGGCGGCGGACGTTCTCATCTTCACCGCGTTCAACAGCACGCTGCAGCTTCCCAAGGACGGGCCGTATGCATCGCTGAACACTTGGCCGGGGAGCGCTTACGGCGCCGCCGACACGGCCTATGGTCCGACGACCGGCAACACGAACAACGGTGGCGCCCACGGCTTCAGCGAGATCTTCTACGAGAGCGCGTCTCAGACCGGAAACAACGGCTCGGCCTTCGCAGGTCTCACCGGCAACACCCCTTACTACAACACGGTCGGCGCGTTCACGATGCTGATCGGCCGCTTCCTCATGATCATCCCGCTCCTCGGCATCGCCGGCAGCTTGGCTCGCAAGAAGGCGATACCGATGTCCTAGGGCACGTTCCCGACCGACAACGCGACCTTCACCTGGCTGCTTGTCGGCGTGGTCATCATCGTCGGGGCGCTCACCTACTTCCCGGGCCTCGCATTGGGACCGATCGTCGAACATCTGCAAATGCTCGGCGGAAAGACGTTCTAGCAGACGGTTCATAGGCGAGCAGATCACAGCGTCGCAGATCGCGTCATCC
>DATJYD010000199.1:0-4479 GCA_035499755.1 Fimbriimonadaceae bacterium | reverse complement strand
GCGGTTGAGCGGCGACTGAAAGTCGCCGGCACGGAGTTCGGCGTCTCTCAGCCTGCTCGCCCTGCGAACGTGGTACGCGTAGATCGAGTCAAAAGCTGCGCCCGGGCGCTGCGCCCAAAGCTGGCAAACACAAAGGGGCGGCGCGCGATGCGCTCCGCCCCTGGGTTCATCGGCTCCGGCCTAGCCGTGAGCGCGCTTGTTGTCGGGCTGGCCGGGCCAGTCCTTGTTCTGGCGCTCGGCCTGGTTCGGGTTCGCCGCGCCTTGCCGATCCGCGTCCGTGACTTCCTTCACGGTCACGAAGAACACGACCTCGGTCCGGATCTTGCTATTGTTCGTCCGCCGGAAGAGCGTGCCAATGATCGGCAGATCCTTCAGCAGCGGGATTCCCGAGACGCTCTTGATGTCCTGATCCTGGATCAAACCGCCGATCGCGAGGGTCTCGCCGCTTCTGACCGTCACTTCGGTCTGAGCGCTGCGGCGGCTCGTCTGCGGAAGCTGTCCTCCGTTGGGAATCGGGGTGAAGCCCTGGAGGATCTCCAGCGTCGGGTTCAGATCCAACGTGATGTTCCCGCCGTCGCCGACTCTGGCCGTGATGTTGAAGTTCACGCCCGTATCGACTTCGCCGGTCTGGACCGTCGGAGTGCTGGTCGTTGTGCCGGCCGTGATCGAAACCACGTACCGGACCTCGTCGCCCACGAACATGTTGGTCGGGATGCCGTCGTTCAGGAGCATCGACGGACGCGCGATCGTGTTGTTCTTGGTGCTGAGCTGATCGAGAAGTCCCTCGACGTTCGCGATGCCTCCCCGCGCCAAGTTCGCCGAACCCTTGATGCTGCCCTGAGTCGTGATGTCGCCCAACCCCTGGTTGATCTCGATCGACTTCAGGAATCCGCCGGTGAGAACGCTCCAGTCTAAGCCGACTTTGAGAGCTTCCTGCTCGCTCAGCTCCATGACGCGAAGTTCGACGGCAACCTGCTTCGGCGCTTTGTCCACCATCGCGATGTACTGCTTCGCGGCTTCGATCTGATCGGTCGATCCGTGAAGCAAGAGCTGCATCGGCACCGAGTTCGACTTCGTGCTGGTTTTGACCGTGCCCGCGTTCGGATTGCCGGTCGCCATCGGGGCGCTCCCCGCGCTGCCGGAGCCCGAAGACCCGCCGCTTGCGGACGCGCCGCCGCTGGAGCCTGAGCCGCCGCCCGAGGAACCGCCGTTGCTGCCTCCCGAACCTCCCGCGCCCTGATCGGAGCCCGACCCGGACGAGCCGGATCCGCTCGCGCCGCTGGCGCCGTTGGTCGTGATCTCCGACTTCATGTCGATGCCGTAATCGGGATCGATCGGAGGCGGAAGGATCATCACCTTGAGCCCGGGAACCGCTTCCATAAGCTGGCTCAGGACGACCGCCGGCTGGGCGAATTTCAGCCCAACGACTTGATAGCTCGTATCCTGCTGGCCGCCGGTGCGGTCGACTTCGCTCAGAACTTCGAGGACGTGATCGACATCGCCTTCGCGGCCGGTGAGGACAATCGCCTGCTTGCTGATGCTCGTGCTCGGCGTCGCGACGAGTTGGACTCCGTCGAACTGCTTGTCGTTGCCGAGAAGCGATTTGACGAGATCCGCGGCGAGGATTCCTTTGGGCTCGTAGGACCGCTGAACGACCGCCTGCGAGTTCCCAACCCTGATTCCCATCGTCGCGCAGATCTGGGCGTCGAGCGAGCGTACCGCCTTCTCGACATCGTCCATCCGCGCAGGAGTGCCGATGAGGACGAGGTAATCGTCCTTCTGGTTGGCGTCCGCGCCGCTCAGCTCCTGCATCTTGGTCGTCGCCTGGGTGCTTGCGCCTGCGCCGCCGGAGTCGCCGCCCTTGCCGCCGCCTCCCGCGCCCTGGCTCGCCCCGGGAGTCACATCCTGGGTCGAAAGAACGTTCAGCTTTTCGCTCGGAAGAAGGAGTTCATAGTCTCCGTCGATCGTGCTCGTCGGAACCTGCTTGAGGACGGTCGCTTTGATCTGGTTGCCTTCCCGGCTGAACAACGGTACGACTCGGGTCTGCGCGTCCGCCGAGGCGAGCGGGTTCATCCGCTTGACCATCTCGGCGAACTTTGCCGGAGAAGCCACAACGTAGGTGTTCTTCAGATACGCGTAGCGGACTCCGCCGAGGGTCGTCACCATCTCCATCGCTTCGTCCACGTCGACATTGTCGAGGTTGATCGTGATCTTGCCCGCGACGTCGGGGCCCATGGCGACATTGACGTTCGCCTGGAGAGACAACGCCTTGAGAATCTGCTGCAGATCCGTGTCCACGAAGTTGAGGGTGACCATCGCCTTCGGGCGGAAATCTCTCGGGTTGACGGGAACCTGCTTCGCGACGACCTTCTGATCTGCTTTCGTCACCGTCGTCTTGCTAAAGGACCCGGTCTGGTCGGAGATGCCCTGCTCGAAGAATACGAGCCAGCCGTCGCTCACCTTGACGATCTGCGGGTTCTTCGATCCGTTGGGCCGAATCGCGACGTTGAACGAGCGCGATTCCTTGCCGAACGAAACGGCCTTGATGCCGCCGCTGTTCGGATGGAGCACGGTCGATTTGGGCCCGTGGTCCGCTTGGAATTCGAGCACGAATGCGCCGCCATCCCACTTGCTCACCGGCTTCGCGAGGTCGCTGCCGCCGATATGAACCGCGAGTCCGCCATCGATCTGTCGAGTCGAGACGTCCGTCACTTTGCCTTGCGCGCTGACGGTGCACGCCATCGCGAGCGGCAAAGCCGCCACGATCCATCGCTTGTAGTTACTTTGCATTTGGATTCCCTTCCACGGTCAGTCGGAGTGTCTTTCCGTGAAACCTAACGGTCACGGCGTCTTTGTCAATCGAAACAACTTGGCTGTCGGGATCGAGGGATCCTCCCAGCATAATCAGGCGCTGGTTGCCCTGCGCATCGCTGAAAACCGCCATCGGCTTCGTGCCGAGCATGACTCCCGAGACGGTGAAGCCGAACTTCTCCGGCTCGACGGCCATTCCCTTCCCGATCGGCCCGCCGAGTTGGCTCGGCTCCAGGGTCAGAGGCGCCCCGCCGGCCGGCGGAAGCATCGTGCCCTTGATCTGGGGCTCCGGCTTCGATGCCGCGGCCGTCACCGACTTTTGGGTCGGCTGGGCGTCCGGCGTGCTTGGGAGCGGCTCGGTCTGGAACGGATCCCGGGCCGGCAAGTCCATGACCAGGAGCTTGTTCTTGACCTCGCCCGGCTTCACCGTCTGGGCAGTCAGCTCCGGCGCCGGCTTCGTGTCGACCTTCTTCGACTGCCGGGGCGGCGGAGGCGTATGGTTGCTGGCCGCGAATTGGAATACTCCGACCATGACGATCACGACGGCGAGGGCCGCCACCACGATGATCTGCTTCTTGTTATCCTTCATGGGTGCCCCCTGAGACCATCGCGGTATTCGTCGGTGTCGGCGGCGTCTGATCCACCGGGAACACGTAAGCGCGAAGGTCGATGGTCACGTCGAGGAGCGCCGACGTCTGGCCCGGCGAAGTCTTCGGCGTCAGCTCGACGGTGCGAGCGGCGACGATCTTGGGGAACTTCCCGAGGGCCTCGACGAAGTTGATGACGGATCGGTACGAGCCCTCACCCTTCACTTCGACGTCGATCTCGTCGTAATTCTTCTTCTTGGTCGATTCGGTGTCGCCCGCCGTCTTCTTCGTGGCGGCCGGCTTGGGAATCGGCCGCACACCGACGACGTTGATTCCGCTCGCGCGTCCCAGCTTGTCGAGTTCGCTGAGCATCGTCGGAATGTAAGCGTAGTCCTGAACGCCGAACTCGAGGTGCTTGAGGCGGGAAGCGCAATCCTGGAGGCTTGCCTGGGAATCGGCGAGCTCTTTCTGGAGCGTGGCCGAGTTCTTGACCTGGCCCTGCACCTTCCGGAGTTCGGCGGCTGCCGAACTCATGTTCGAATAGCCGGTGAGGGTCAGGATGCCGCCGATCAGGACGGCGCCCACTGCCATCAGCATAAAGATCTTGGGATTGGGACCCTTTCTCATGACTTGTTGTCTCCCTGGGCGTCGGCCTTGACCTTCTGCTCGGCCGTCCCGGTGAGGTTCGCGTCGATCTCGAACTCGATCGCCTTGCTCGCCGAGATCAGCTTCTCGTTGGTGAATTTCAGGTTCACATCGTCGAGATCGTCGAGGTTCTGCAAGCGGAGCATGAATTCGCCGATCGGGCTTTGGGAGGCCCCGATGCCGGAGAAATCGACTTGAACCGGCTTCGTCGGATCGCTCGCTTCGCAGCGGATGCCGGTAAGCCAGGTAGCGGTCGGAGTCTGCACCGTAAGATGGGTGAGGATTCGATCCCATCGCCCGGTGCTCACCGCCGCATCCTGCAGCGTCTTGAGGCGAGGCGTCAGTTCCGCAAGGTCCTTCCCGTTCTGGTCGATCTGCTTGGTGATCGGCGCGTTCTTCTTGATTTCCGCCGTGATATTGCTGGTCTGGTGGGAGA
>DATJYD010000198.1:0-4546 GCA_035499755.1 Fimbriimonadaceae bacterium | reverse complement strand
CTACTTGGATTCCGACGGCGAGGAAAAATTGAGTGAAAGGAACGCGATGCTCCCTCGTTTCAGGTTCTGTATTCAATTGTTGTCCGGGAGCCGGGGCCGGACAAAAACAGAGTTTCCTGCGTTCGGGTTCGGGGAACGGGTCCACTCTTTCTAACGGCTGCGGCCGCGCCCGGGTTCCAGATAGATTTCGCAACGGGACTGCCGATAACAGAGTAGTATTAGACGTTACGCTCCATTAGCGACGGGTTTTCCTTTTAGCTCCCGCCTCCTGGCCGGTTCTCGAACGATCTCTCACCTTTTGAACCGGAACAATTGAATACAAGGAGGCCATTCCATGGCTACAAAAACACTTTACGTCGGCAATCTCTCCTACTCGACTAGCGAGAGCGACCTCCAGACGCACTTCGCCAAGTACAACTCCAGCAACGCTCGAATCATCGAGGGACGCGGCTTCGGCTTCGTCGACATCGATGCCGATCAGCTCGAGTCGGCGGTCGCCGATAACAATCAGAAGGAGATGGGCGGTCGCACGCTCACCGTCAACGAGGCGCAGCCGAGAAGCAACGGCGGCGGCGGGGGCGGTGGACGATCGAGCGGCGGCTACGGCGGCGGGCGGTCGCAGGGCGGCAGCGGCTACGGCGGCGGTTCGCGCGGCGGACGCTGGTAATCCAACTCGTCATGAGAACAGGCCCGCTTAGGCGGGCCATCTCGCCTACCGGGGGCAGAGCCCCCATGTCTTCAGTCGCTACGACCCCGGATAACGCCGCAGCAGTTCCCACCGACTTGGTCACCGTTCTTTTCCTTTGCTATAACAACGCCGGGCGATCCCTGATCGCGGAGACTCTGTTTAACGCGCGTGCGGCGGAACGAAAGATCGACGCGCATGCGGAATCCGCCGGGCTGTTGGGCGTCGGCGCCGTCCACCCGATGGTTCTGCGATGCCTCGAGGAGTTAGGCGTTTCCGTCGACGGCGTGAAGCCGAAGCAAGTGACCCCGGAGATGGTAGCGCGGGCCGAGGTCATTGTCGGATTCGGCGGGATGAATTCCGACCACTCTGCGATCAAATTCACGGTGACGGAGCATTGGACCACGGCGAATCCCTCCGGCGAGTCCTACGGGAGCGTTTGTGCGGTCAGGGACGAGATCTCGCGCAACGTCGATCACCTGCTCGATCGACTTAGCGCCCAGTAGCCTTTTGGTCTGGGGAAGTCTGGCGAGACGTTCAAGTAATCCTGCAGGATGCCGGTTATGGTGTTGAGATCCGAGGTCCTTCGCTTCGAACCTCGCCTGGCTCGGTTCTCCGCTCAGGATTACGCGATCTGCTCGCCTGTGATCGGAGATCGGAGCTAGAAGGTTCGACTTCGATTGTCGACGGAGAGGATTGAGTCTCGATGCCTGTGAATACGGTATCTGGTGGGCCCAGGTAGATTCGAACTACCGACCTCACCCTTATCAGGGGTGCGCTCTAACCAACTGAGCTATGAGCCCTTGCTTGCCTGGGGGCTTGCCCGGCCGGACGACCCTCCCGTGGGACGCTCACCAGCCGAACTCCGATCCCGACGCAGGCGATTAGGATACCTTCTCCATCATCGGTCGCATGCGCCGGGTCGCTTACTTCGACTTCAGTTTCGAGAGGGCGGCGTCGATGGCGTCGTCGCCGGTCGCCCGGACGTCGGGCGTGATCGGATGGCCCTCCAGGCGGATCCCGTCATGCGAGACATAGTCGCCGATCGGGAATTGGAGGCGGAAACCGTACGACAGCCGGTCGAAGACGGAGACGAGCACCGCCCCCATCGTCGGCGCGCCTACGATGGGGCTCTGGCGGTCCTCCCGCAGCGCGTCGGCGACGATTTCGGCCGCGCTCGCGGAATGACCATCGACGAGCACGGCGATCTTGCCGGCGAACGGCTTGACCCCGCTGTCGATTGGATGGAGCTCGTCGTGCGCCCACTTCGCGATCTTCACGGGATCGCTGGACTTGCCCGCCTGGGCGGCATAGTCGTCGGCCATCTTCTTCGAAACGAAGGTGCCGAGAGGCGCACTCGAAGGAAGGAGAAGGCCGAGGAACTGGCACATGTTATCCAACTCGCCGCCCGGGTCTTCGCGCAGATCGACGACGAGGTACTTCGCGTCCTTGACGCTGTCCATCAGCTCCGCCATTTGGTCGGGGTCGTAGGTGAGCTCGAAAGAAGGAATCCGAAGGACGGCGGCATCGTCTTCGGGCCAACTCACGGACGGCCCTCGGTCCCTGCCGCCGCGGAAGAAGCCTTGCGCGGAAAAGCCGCCGCCCCACCTCCGGTGCATGCGGCCGGGGAGGAGCGTCATGTGACTCAGGCCGAAGCTGCTGAAGGCTCCGTTGACGATTTCGGCGAACTGCCTCGGCGTCTCGGCTTTGTCCAGTTCGTCCTTTCGGTCGTCGATCGATTTGCGCAGCTTGCCGAGATCGACTCCGGGCACGAACGCCCGCTGCGTTAAGACCTGGTCGATCTCGCCGAGGATCTCATCCTTCTGATCGCTCGTCATTTGGGCGAGCGCGGACGTTGCGAGGGCTACGGCCGCAAGAGCACACGTAAGGCATCGAAGATTCATGAGTGTGAATACGCCGCCGGCATCCCTTTGAGCAACCGGGGCAAGGTCGTTTCATCTCTCGTTCATGAAATTAGAGAGCGGCGACCCGGCCCGCTCTTTTGCCAGCGAACCATCGGCGGCTCATACGCAATCGTGAGTGTGCGTATCTCTGAGAAAGCGCAATATAATGATTGCGTAAATGAGGCTTATCGAATTCGACAGCAGGGCCTGCTTCAGCGGCCGAATCGAGGCAACGGGCGCGGCAGGCAGTTCGCCGCGAGCGGCAAACCGATGAGCGCGATGCGGGAATCGGTTCAGGTTTTCGCCGCCCTTGGCGAGCCAACGCGGCTCGCGCTCGTCATGCGCTTGAGGGCGGAAGGTCCCTGCTCCATCTCGCGATTGACCGACCGCGTGCCGATCAGTCGCCAGGCGGTTACGAGGCATCTGCGTGTCCTTTCCGGCGCCGGTCTGGTGCGAGAGACACGCTCGGGGCGGGAGTCGATCTGGGAGGTTGGGCCGGCGCGACTCGACGCAGCGATCCGCTGCCTGGAAGAGATCGCCGCCGGGTGGGACTCGGCCCTCTCCGGGCTGAAGCAGCGCTTGGAGAGCCGCTCCGAGGCGTCTCCTCTCGAGTCCTGGGCTCTCTGACGAGGGCACGCCGGCTCGCGAGAGCCTCAACTGCGCGCAGTCTGCCATTTATGGGTGTTGATCCGAGGTCCTTCGCTTCGCACCTCGCACGGCTCGGTTCTTCGTTCAGGATGACGGCCATCATTGTGAACGGGCCGGTTATCCGGGCCAGGAGAGTGTCTCTTGCGTGTTGCCTCGAACCCAACCGCCGTCTTTCCCCAGACCCAAGAACGCCGGGCTCCAAGCACCTTCAGTGTCTGCATCAAAG
This sequence comes from Fimbriimonadaceae bacterium, assembly GCA_035499755.1. Taxonomy (GTDB): domain Bacteria; phylum Armatimonadota; class Fimbriimonadia; order Fimbriimonadales; family Fimbriimonadaceae; genus JAEVZK01. The sequence goes on along the minus strand of DATJYD010000198.1, from coordinate 1,083 downwards.
GCCGTCATTTGAGATTTGAGGAAGATGTGGGGAGCGGGCGGGCTTGGATCACGATGCAAATCCAGGCGATGACGTTCCAGGAGCAACGGCTTACCATCCCTGATTCGAGGTTGCGATCGGCGGTCAAGAGCAGCTTCCGAGGGTTTTGCCCCTGAACATAAAAGGCGACCCAACGCAAAGCAGCGGCCTTGACCCCAATGCTGTTGAACCACCGAATCCACCGAGATCCACCGCCTCGGAGGCGGAGCCGATTCGACGGCCGGCGGCCCAAACTAAACCGTATTGTGGCCTAGACCGTTTTCGCTTCGTACTCGCCGACCAGGGACTCGACGCGGGTTCGGATCTCGTCGCGGATGATGCGGACCACCTCGATGGGCTGGTGGTGGGGATCGTCGAGCGCCCAATCCTCGGTGACGAGAAATCGCGCCGGGCAGGCCGCCGCGTCCACTCCGCAACCCATGGTGACGATCCGGTCCGCCGCGTCCGCCATCGCCTGGGTAAGGAGCTTTGGCTTTTGATCGGACATGTCGATCCCGATTTCGGCCATCGCTTGAACGGCGACCGGATTGATGCTTTTGCCGCCAACCGTCCCCGCCGAAACCGCGCGAACCTGGATCCCGCGCTCCTTCGCGACGCGGTTGACGAAAGCCTCGGCCATCTGAGAACGGCTGGCGTTGTGGACGCAGAGAAAGAGGACCGTCTTCATCGAACTTCGCGAGGCTTCACCGCTCTGATAAACGCGCCCATGATCTTTCCGTCGATCTCCAGTTTTTCGGTCTCGGTCATGGCCGCGACGCCCTTGGGCGCCCAGGCTCCCTCGAACTGGGAGAATCGATAGCGGCGGGTCGGCTCGATCGTGGCCTCCTGGAAACCTGCTGCCTGGAGTTTGGCGATATATTCGAGGATCTCCAAAGCCCCCGCGACGCAGCCGACGTAGAGCTCCATATCCTTCCGGACCGGATCGGGAAGTCGCCGCTCCACGACCACGTCCGAAACCGCGAACCGGCCGCCGGGCTTGAGGACGCGGAACGCCTCGCGCAGCACGCGGTCCTTGTCCGCGGAGAGATTGATGACGCAGTTCGA
>DATJYD010000197.1:0-4292 GCA_035499755.1 Fimbriimonadaceae bacterium | reverse complement strand
TGCAGTTCCGGTTCGACCGCGACCTGGCGCATCTTAGCGACGCCTCCCTCCTTGTGGACCATCACGGCGCAGCCGACGACCCGGCCGTCCGCGACGGCGACGATGTGAGTTTCCGCGTGCTCGGCGGCAAGCTCCTCTTCGGAGAAATCGAGACCGAGCGGACGGCGGAGTATCCTCCGGCGCACCTCGACCTCTTGCTCGTACTCAGAGGAGCCATGGGTGGCGATGCGGATGTCGATGGCTTCGGGTTTCATCGCCAGCCGATTATGCCTCAGCGCGATTTCTTGGCCGCCTTCTTGACCGATTTGGTCATCGCCGCGGGCCTGCCTGTCTTGCGTCGGACGAATCGCTTGGAGGGCCCGGCCGCCCGCTTTCGGGCGAGCAAATCCTGGGCTTCCTCGGCGGTGATCGAGGCGGGATCTTTGCCTTTCGGCAGCGTCGCATTCGTCTCGCCATCCGTCACGTAGGGACCGAAGCGGCCGGCCAAGATCTTCACGGGGCCGGCGGCGCCTTCCAGTTGTCCGAACTCCTGGATCGGCCCCGTCGCCTTGACGGCGGCCCTCGCCCCTTTCGGGAGCTTCAGCAGTTCCTCGGCGGCTTCGACGGTCATCGATGGCGCCTTTCGCCAATCCTCGACGTTCCGGATCTCCTTCCCCGCCTGAATGTAGGGCCCGAATTTGCCCATGCGGAAGACGATCTCCTCCCCCGAATCCGGCCGCTTACCGATCGCGCGGGGAAGCTCACAAAGCAGGTTCAGGTCCTCCTCGGACAGGTCGCGCGGGTTCACGCCCGGGGGCAGGGAAACCCAACGCGGCTTCTCCTTGCGTTCGATCTCCTCCGGCGTCCGCTCGACCTCGAGGTAATAGCCGCCGCGCTGCCTCACCAGCAGCCGCCGGCCGGTGACCGGGTCGATTCCGACGGATTCCGTCGGCGCCTGCTTCTGGGAGAGTAGGTCCAGCGCCTTTTCCACGGTCAGATCGGCGGGGGCCAAGTCTTCGGGGATGTTGGCGTAGCGCTTGTTCTCGTCGGCCCCGAGTTGCAGGAAGGGATGCCCGTCGCGGCCGTTCCGAACAAGGATCGCTTCCCCGGTCTCCGGCTCCGATCCGACCGCGAACGCGGGAAATGGGATCTCGCGCTTCCTCTCGTCGACGAGTGGCTTGAGACCCGGCTTGCCGTTGCCACCAAGGAAGAACTCCTTTAAGTACATCTTGGGATCGCACTTCCCTTCCGAGATCTCGTCGAGCACTTCGTCCATCCGCGCGGTGAAACCGAGCTCCATGAACTCGTGGAAGCCCTTTTCGAGGACATCCATGGCGAGGAAGGCCTTGAACGTCGGAACGAGTTGCTTTCCGGCTTTGCGGACGTAGCCCCGGTCCACAATCACCGCGATGATCGAGGCGTAGGTCGAAGGGCGGCCGATTCCCAGCTCTTCCAGCTTCTTGATGAGGGTGGCATCGGTGTATCGGGCGGGGGGCTTCGTCTCGTGGCCGCTCGCCTCGATCCCTTTGCGCTCGACCTCTTGGCCCTCCTTCAGGAGCGGGAGGCGGCGCTCGCCTTCCTTCTCGCTCTCGTCGTCCTGCCCCTCCATATAGACGCGACGGAAGCCGTCGAAGAGGATCTGCTTGCCGGTCGTCCTGAAGATCAGCTTCTCGCCGCTTGCGGTGACCCCGATTTCCGCCTCGGTCTTCAGCACCCGCGACGGCTTCATCTGGCAGGCGACCGCTCGCTTCCAGATGAGGTCGTAGATCTTCTGCTGGTCGTCGGTAAGGTACCGGGCGATGCCGGCGGGAGTCCGATTGACGTCGGTCGGCCGAATCGCCTCGTGAGCCTCCTGCGCGTTGCGCACTTTGTTCGCGTAGTGGGGCGGCTTGTCGGGAAGGCAATCGGGAAACTCGCGCTGAATATGGCTGCGGATGTTCGAGATGGCCTGACCGGAAAGAGCCAGCGAGTCGGTCCGCATGTACGTGATCAGTCCGACCTGTTCCCCGCCGATTTCCACGCCTTCGTAGAGAGTCTGGGCGATCCGCATCGTGCGATCCGCGCTGTAGCCGAACTTGCGGTTCGCGTCCTGCTGGAGGGTCGTCGTCATGAAGGGAGGCGCGGGCTTTTCGAAGGCCTCGTTCGCGGAAACGGATCGCACCGTCCAGGGCTCGGCCTCGCGGCAAGCGGCCGCGAGCGACGTCGCCCGAGCCTCGTCGAGAAGCAGGGCCTTGTCGGACTTGAGCTGCCCGGTCGTGTCGTCGAAATCGTTCCCGGTCGCGACCCGGCGGTCGTCGATCGAACGCAGGTCCGCGGAGAAGCCGGTGCCCGCCGATTCCAGATCCGCGCGAATGCCCCAGAAGGTGGCGGCGCGGAAGTTGCGGCGCTGAATCTCACGCTCCACGATGAGCTTCACGGCCGGGCTCTGCACGCGCCCGGCGCTGAGATTGGAGGTCACGAGGCGCCATAGGACGGGCGAAAGCGTGTAGCCGTAGAGCCGGTCGAGGATTCTCCGCGTTTCCTGCGCCTCGACCAGCTTGACGTCGATCTGTCGGGGATGCTTCAGGGCGTCCAGGATCGCATCCTTCGTGATCTCATGGAAGGCGATGCGGCTGACGGCTACGTTCTTGGCCGGCTTCAGAACTTGGAGGAGGTGCCAGGAGATCGATTCGCCCTCCCGGTCTTCGTCCGTCGCGAGTACGAGGGACTCTTTGCCTTTGAGCGCCTCCCGCAGCTTCTTGACCTGTCCTGCCTTTTCTTTCGGCACCTCGTAGATAGGCTCGAAATCGTCGTCGACGTCGACCGCATAGTCGGCCCACCATTTCTTGCGCAGGCTCTCGGGAAGGTCCCGGCCATTGAGCGGCAGGTCGCGGATGTGTCCGATGCTGGCCTGCACCTCATAGTCTTTTCCGAGGTAGCTGCCGATCGTCTTCGCCTTGGCGGGCGACTCCACAATCACGAGGTTCTTGGGCATTCTTGTCCGGTTGGTGCTGACTGAGGCCGCCGATACGACCAGCGACCGATGCTACCCGTTGCGGGTTGAGATCATGTCAAGGCTTTGACGGATTTTTGTCCTACTTTCATCGTTCGGCCCGCGCTCTTCTTGGGATCAGAGCGACTTTGACTTCTACGCGACGGCGGTTACGATGGCTCGAACGCGGCTTGAGATCTGCGTGCGACCACGCCCAGGGTCCCAAGTGCCCGTGCCGCTTTCGGCGGCTCAGACTCAGACTCAGACCTCCCGGGGGCCCATTTTTTCTTCCTCCCTATATAGGCACCCACTTTGGGAGGAAGAAACGTGGCTTCCTCTTATCGGTCGCCTTGTTCCCCGTAATGGGATTTGAGGATTCCAAAGTCGGCCAGCCCGACCCCGCCATCGCCGTTCAGGTCCGCGTTCGGATTCCAGTTCGGAATCCCGACCGAGGTTCCGTACGCGATCTTGAGCTCGGCGAAGTCGGCGAGCGAGACCGAGTTGTCGCCGTTGATGTCGCCGTTGATGAGTGTCGCACTGGCGCTGGCGCCGCCCGGATCGACCGGGCCGCGACCGCTGAAGACGACGTTCTTCACGACCTTCCTCAGCCAGTGAGACGATCTAAAGGCTACATCGAACGTACCGACTCGCCCGGTGTTCACGGAATAGTGTCCGGCGGCATCGAGAGCTACGACGTAAGAATCGAGGGGAACGGTCGAGCCAGGATTCCGGACTTCGACCGACACCTGGCGTCCCGCGACCTGTCCGCCAAAATCGCCGAGGCTGACGGAGCCCGCCAGTTGCGGAACCGGAGCAAGATCGACGCACGTCAGCGTCCCTTTGCTGTCTCCGATGTAGAGCCGGCCGTCGATCACCGCCATCTGCCCCGCGACAGGGATCGACCAGACCAGAGCGTGAGTTGAGAGATCGATGGCGTAGGTCGTAGTCGGATCTCCGACAAAGGCGACGTTGTTCGTGACGATGATCGTTCCACTCAAGGAACCGCTCGGGGACGGCCACGACCATCGAAGGGCCCCGTTACCGGCGCTCACAGCCCGGAACGAACTGCCGTCGATCGCATACACCGTGTCGCCGACCACGACCGGCTGCCCCTGAAAAGCGTCGGCAACCTGCCAGCCAATAGTGCGGTGTGGAATGTCGAAAGCGATGAGGCGGTTCCCCGATATCACGTAGCCGGAGCCTCCGGACAAGGTGACGGCCCCGCTTTCGTATCCGCCTGCGTAGTTCGTATCCGGGATCTGAAAGTCGATCACCCCCGAGACGCGGTTGACCGCGTAGAGACTGGCCGTGGTGTAGCCTATGTAGGCGTAGGCCTCGTTGG